>DASWMR010000496.1:0-3166 GCA_036399635.1 Actinoplanes sp.
CCTGGACGGCACCGGCGTGACGGTGGCGATCCTGGACTCCGGTATCGACGCCACGCATCCGGACTTCGCCGGGAAGATCGTGGCGAACCAGAACTTCACCCCCGACCCGACCACCGACGATCTCGTGGGCCACGGCACGCACGTTGCCTCGATCATCGCTGGCAGCGGCGCGAAGTCCGGCGGCAAGTACCGGGGCGTGGCACCCGGCGCGAAACTGGCGATCGGCAAGGTGTGCTCGACCGAGTTCTGCGAGGAGTCGTCGATCCTGGCCGGCATGCAGTGGGCGGCAACCGCCGCGCCGGTCATCAACATCAGCCTGGGCGGTGGTGACGCGCCGAGCATCGACCCGCTGGAACAGGCCGTCAACGACCTCACCGCGGCGCACGGGGCCCTCTTCGTGATCGCGGCCGGCAACAGCGGCAGCCCCGCGTCGGTCGGCTCACCGGGCAGCGCCGACGCGGCGCTCACCGTCGGTGCGGTGGACGACGAGGACCGGCTGGCCGACTTCTCCAGTCGCGGCCCCCGGGTGGGTGACGACGCGATCAAGCCGGACATCACCGCGCCGGGAGTCGACATCGTCGCGGCCGCGGCCGCCAACGGCCAGATCGGTTCGCCCGCCGCGGAGGGCTACGTGACTCTCTCCGGCACGTCGATGGCCGCCCCGCACGTCGCGGGCGCGGCGGCGATCGTCACCCAGCAGCACCCCGGGTGGTCCGCGCAGCAGCGCAAGACCCTGCTGATGGGCGCCGCGCAACCGACCGAGGGCGTCGACGTCTTCGGCCAGGGCGCGGGTCGGGTCGACGTGGCCCGGGTGGTACGCCAGGCCGTTTCGGTCGACGAGGGCAGCATCAGCTTCGGCCGGCAGTTGTGGCCGCACACCGATGACGCACCGATCATCCGTACCGTCACCTACCGCAACGGCGGCACGGCGCCGGTCACCCTGTCGCTGTCCCTGGCCGGCGACACCGACACGTTCACCCTGGCGGCGACCAGCGTCACCGTGCCGGCCGGCGGCACCGCCACGACCACGGTCACGGCGGACACCAGCGGGGCGGGAACCGACGGCGTCAAGACCGGGCGGCTGGTGGCGACCGGCCCCGGCGACATCCGCGTGGAGACCCCGGTCGCGGTGAACCGCGAGGTGGAGAGCTACGACGTCACACTGGTGCACGTCGGCCGGGACGGCGGGCCGGCCGCGCACGCCACCTCGCTGCTCGAGCTGGGCCTCGGAACCTACTACGACGTCTTCAGTTCCGAGGCGAGTGACAAGGTCCGGCTGCCCAAGGGCGAGTACGGCCTGTACTCCTGGATCTTCGGTGCGGCTGACGCGACGATGCTGGCTCAGCCGAAGCTCGTGGTCGACGGCCCGGTGACCGTCCGGCTGGACGCTCGGCGCGCCAAGCCGGTGCACCTCACCGTGCCCCGCAAGGACGCGACGTCGGCACTGGTCGCGGTCGGTGCCCACTGGGTCGCCGACGACTACGGCGCCGGCGCCGGGATCGTGTCCGACACCGGCGACGACATCTTCGTCGGCCAGGTCGGCCCGCACGTCAGGCAGGCGGGCTTCTTCGGAACGGTCGAGGCGGTCTTCGCGAAGTTCGACGAGACCGCGGAGACGTTCCTGGACAGCCCGTTCAGTTACAGCCTCGCGTACCTGTCGACGGGCGCGTTCTACAACGGCTTCACCAAGCGCGTCCGAGCAAGCGAGCTGGCCACGGTGAAATCCCGGTGGGCCCGGGAAGCCGACGGCGCCCTCGGCGCCAAGCTCAACTGGCCCAACCTCGGGCCGGAGCTCGCCAGCATCACCACCAGCATTCCGAGCCGGTTGCCAGCTGAGCGCACCGAGTGGTTCAGCACCGAGGGCGCCTGGTCGCCGTGGTTCGAGCAGCTGCGCCAGGATGACCCGGAGGGCCCGCCCGAGTCGCTCAGCATCGCCTTCTCGCCCGACAGGCGGTACCAGGCGGGCCGGACCTACTCCGAAGACTGGAACCGGGCGGTCTTCGCCCCCGCGATCGGCGGTGACATCGACGCGGCGCTCCGGATCGGCAACGTGATCGTGGCCGTCGTCCCGCTGTTCGGCGACGGGGTCGGAAACTGGGGGGACTCCCGCACCGAGACCGCGCGGAGTGCCCTCTACGCCAACGGCAAGCTGATCGGCGAGCAGCCGTCCGCCTACGCCGAGTTCGAGGTGCCGGCGGGGAACGCGGAGTACCGGCTGGAGCAGTCCGCCACCCGCGGCGCCCCGTTCCGGCTGTCGACCTCGGTCAGTTCCGCGTGGACATTCCGCTCCGCCGCGACCGATGCGGAGCTGGTCCGCCTGCCGCTGTCCACCGTGCGGTTCAGCCCGACCGTTGACGCGAACAACGTGGCAGCGGCCGGCCGCGACTTCGTCATCCCGGTCACCGTGGAGCGGACGACCGGTTCGGCGGCCAAGCCCAACCGCACGCTGACCGTCGAGTACTCGATCGACGACGGGCGCACCTGGCGGCCGGCCACAGTGGGCGGAACCGGCGACGAGCGCACGGTGCAGGTGATTAACCCCGCTTCCGGCTTCGTGTCGCTGCGCGCGAATGCCACCGATGCCGCGGGCAACACCGCCGCGGTGACGGTGCTACGGGCGTACGCGGTGGGTTAAGAGCGCCAGGGGTGAATGCGGAAGGGGTCTCGGCGATTCGCCGGGACCCCTTCTTCTGTCGGGTCTGGTTAGGCGAAGCGGCGGGCGGCGATCGACGCCGTGTAGACGTGCAGGACGGCCTGCGTCGAGCCGAAGCTGTCCGCGCTCACTGCGTAGAGCTGGGCACCGCTCGGCGCCCACGCGATGCCGCGGTCGATGACCTCCTGCGACCCTTCAAGCGTGAGCGGCAGCTCGGTGGGCTGGGCGCTGGTGGGCCGGAACACGAACAGGCCGCTGCTGTCGGCGGCCGCGACCTGGGTGCCGTCGTGGGAGACCTCGACGGCGTTCGGGTAGGCCCCGGTGATGAACCGGCGGCGAACCTCCGCCAAGAAGGCCCATGCCGCCCCTCCCCCGTGCTCGGCATGTTGCCCCGAAAGCCTATCCCTTATCGGGCCACGGCAGGCGACCGCGTGCATACGCCTAGGCTGGCGGGGTGACCGACCCGGACGACCGACCCGCGCGCCTTGAGGATGTGCACGAGCTCGCCCGCGC
>DASWMR010000497.1:0-4340 GCA_036399635.1 Actinoplanes sp.
CGTACGTGCTCACCGACGGCTTCCCGGTGGCGGGGATGCCGGCGCCGGCCCTGGCGGTGTGGAAGGGCGACCGGGTGGCGGCGTGCGTCGCGGCGGCGTCGGTGCTGGCGAAGGTCACCCGCGACCGGATCATGTGCGAGCTGCACGAGCGGTTCCCGGCGTACGACTTCGACCGGCACAAGGGCTACGTGACGCCGGAGCACAGCGCGGCGCTGGAGCGGCACGGGCCGTGCGACGAGCACCGGTTCTCCTACGTCAACGTGGCCACCGTGTCCGGCCGCGGTAACCGCCCACCGCGATCACGCCGGCCGCGCCCGGCCACCACACCGGGGTCCGAGCCCCTGATACTCGTGTCGGCAGCGGAGGGTACCGTCGGCGTGGCGTCGGGCGACCAGCCTCAGCCGTTGCCGTCGGTGGGGGAAGATGAGGCCATGGAGGGCGAGAAGCGATGAGCGCAGAGGATCTCGAGAAGTACGAGACCGAGATGGAGCTGCAGCTCTACCGGGAGTACCGCGACATCGTCCGCCAGTTCTCCTACGTGGTGGAGACGGAGCGCCGGTTCTACCTGGCCAACCAGGTCGACCTGCACGTGCGAAACTCCGACGGCGAGGTCTACTTCGAGGTCGAGATGCACGACGCCTGGGTCTGGGACATGTACCGTCCAGCCCGTTTCGTGAAGAACGTGCGCGTGATGACCTTCAAGGACGTCAACGTCGAGGAGCTGGAGAAGCCCGACATCTCGCTCCCGGACGAGGCCGGCTTCGGCGGTTAGCACATCGCGGCGGCGTTGTGCGGTTATCCACAGTGAGCGGCCGTCCACCGGGTCGTTCGCACCGGCGGTGAGCCTCCGGCAACCTGGCGGGCATGTCTGGTGGCTCATTCCTTCCCGCCCTCCTCGCCTGCGTCCTGCTGGGCGGTCCCGATTGGTCACGTTCCCATGTGACAGCTGTCCAGCAGCCCGGCCGACGCCCAGCCGTTGATTTCGGCGGCCAGCTTCCAGCTCCGCCGCCCGCGGTTCGTTCGCGGGTCGATAGCTCGGCTTCAGTTACCGTTGTTATTCCTCCCCGGTCGGGTGTTGGGGTGGCTTCGGCTGCCGCGTTCCGTCCCGAGCTGGGTGTTGGGGTGGCTTCGGCTGCCGCGTTCCGTCCCGAGCTGGGTGTCGGGGTGGCTTCGGCTGTTGGCCGGGCTTCTCCGGCGGTTGTCGGCCTGGCTCCGCCGCCGGTCTCGGCGTTTGGGTGGCCGTTGGTTCCGGGTCGGGTGGTGCGGCGCTTTGATCCGCCGCCGCGGCCCTGGCTGGCCGGGCACCGTGGCGTTGATCTTGCTGGTACGCCCGGCCTTGCGGTGCGCACCGCCGGCGCCGGCACCGTTGTCTACGCGGGCGTGATCGCCGGTCGGGGCGTCGTGAGCGTGGCGCATGCTGGTGGCCTGCGCACGACCTATGAGCCGGTGACCGCGACGGTGGCTGTCGGCGACGCCGTTGCTGCCGGCGGCGAGCTGGGGCGGCTGGCTCCGGGCCATCCCGGCTGTGCCGAGCCGGCATGCCTGCACTGGGGTTTGCGCCGCGGTGAGGTCTATCTGGATCCACTGGCGCTGCTCGGGCTCGGCCGGGTGCGCCTCCTGCCCCTCACCGGTGGGCCGTCGCCCTGATCTCTCCAGTGGTTCGCCCGTCTCCGTCAGCGTTGGTAGCCGGCCAGCAACGCGGGCAGGCGTTCGGCCAGCCGGTCGTACTCCTCCGGGCGGTTGTAGACCTGCGCGCTCAGCCGCAGCAGGCCCCGCCCGCCCCACGCGTTGACGGCGACCTCGGTGGCCAGCTTCTCGGCGATGTGCAGGCGCAGCGCGTAGGCCTCCGGCACCGTCGTGGCCAGCCCGCCGGGCAGCGGCACGATCCGCATCGCCGCGTCGGGCGAACCCGGGTCCGGCAGGTCGGCGGGGTCGAGCCCGAGCGCGGCACCGACCACCCGCTGACCATAGGCGGCGAGCGCCGCGTTGTGCGCCCGCACGGTTTCCCAGCCGAGCGTGCGCAGCATGAACAGGCCGGCCGGCGCGGCCAGCCACGGCGTGTAATCCAGCGTGCCCTGATATTCGACCGACAGGGGAAAACCTTGCTCCTGCTCCCACGAGACGATCACCGGTTCGATCCGGCGCCGCCACTGCGATGCGACCGCCAGCAGCGCGGTGCCGCGCGGTGCGAACGCCCACTTGTGCAGGTTGCCGACCCAGAAATCGGCCCCGATCGAGGCCACGTCGACGGCGAGCATGCCGGGGACGTGCGCCGCGTCGACCAGCACCGGGATGTCGTGCTCGTGGGCGGCCGCGACGATTTCGCGTACCGGAAAGGTCATCGCCGTCGCCGAGGAGATCTGGTCGATGATCAGCAGCTTGGTCTTGCCGGGGCGCAAGGCGGATCGGATGCGCGCGACGACCTCGGCTGCGGCGCCGGTCGGCGGCAACGCGACGGTCCGCACGGTCGCACCGGCCTGGCGGCAGCGGCGGCGAGCGGCCAGCTCGACCGCACCGTACGCATGATCGGTGAGCAACACCTCGTTGGCGGACTCCAACCGCACCGAATGCAGCACCAGCGAAACCGCCGCGGTCGTGTTCGAGACCAGGGCGCTGCCATCCGGGTCGGCGCCGAGGAAGGCGGCCACATGCCGTCGGGTGTGGACGACCCGATCGGAGAGCCCCTGACCATAGAACTTGACCGGGTTCGCCTCGATCTCATCACGCAGCCGCTGCTGAACGCGCTGCACGCTGACCGGGACAGCGCCGAGCGTGCCGTGGTTGAGATAGGACACACCCGGGTCGAGCGCGAAGAGAAGCCGGGCGCCGAGGATTGCTACGGGCGGATCTCCGGCGCTCACTCACCGATCGTACGGGCTCAGGCTCGGGGGTGCGCCTGTTTGAACGCGGCCCGGAGCCGCTCGGTGGAGACATGGGTGTAGATCTGGGTGCTGGACAGCGACGAGTGCCCGAGCAGGTCCTCCACCGCGCGCAGGTCCGCGCCGCCGTCGAGCAGATGGGTGGCCGCCGAATGACGCAGATCGTGCGGGCTGGTGTGCGGCAGCCCCGCTGCGCGCGCCGCCCCGAGCACGATCCGCCGCACCACGGTCTGCTGCAGCCGACCACCCTTGACCCCGAGGAAGAGGGCGTCGTCGCTGGCACTGTTCGCGAACGCGGGCCGCCCGTGCCGCAGCCACTCGTCCAACGCACGCTGGGCGGGGACCCCATAGGGCACGGCGCGCTCCTTGGCACCCTTACCGAAGACCCGCACGACCCGCCGGCCCTCATCGACATCGGCTCGGTCGAGGCCGCACAGCTCGCTGACGCGTACGCCGGTGGCATAGAGCATCTCGAGGACCGCGCGGTCGCGTACGCCCTCGGGCTCCTGCCGGTCGTCGCGGGTGACGAGATCGGCAGCTTGATCGGCACGGAGCACCGTCGGCAGGTCCCGGTGGGCGCGCGGGCTGGCGAGCTGCGCGCCCGGATCGGCGGTGGCGAGCTCGGTGCGCAGGGCCCACGCGGTAAAGGTCCGCGCCGCAGCCGCCCGGCGAGCCTGCGACGTCCGTGCCGCGCCCTGCCGCATCCGCGCGGCGAGCCAGCCGCGAAGAACGGCGATGTCCAGGTCGGCCGGGCAGACGCAGCCGGCCTGAGCGGCATGGTCCAGCAGCGAGACAACATCGCCGAGGTACGCCCGTACGGTGTGCGCGGACCGCCCGTCCACCCGCGCGAGGTGACTGCCGAACTCATCCACGGCGTCGCGCATCGCCGGCGGCAGCCGTTCATGCATGTCCCGGGTATCCATCGCCCTCGACCGTCATCGTTGCGCCCCGTCCCGTCAAGCCCCCGCGCCGCCCGGTCTCGGGTTCCTCGCTTCCGGCGGGCTGCGCTGAGCTTCATCGCTGGGCTTCAGCTCGGTTTCAGGGCGCCGAGTCGCTGCGGTCCGGTCCATCGCCGGACTTGCAGCGCTGGCGTTGTGGCTGGCTGGCGTTGTGGCTGGCTGGCGTTTACCGCGTTGACGAGGTGGCATTAGGGCTGCTCCGCCGCTCCGCAGGCGTGGCTTATCAAGATTCGAGTTGTCGGGGCGGCGCTGGCACTGCTGGCCGCTCGCCTAACGCGGAAGTCCGGTGGCGTTGCGATGCGGCGCGTCGCGATTCGGCGCGCTGGCCTGCCGGTGTGCGGTAAGCCGGCGATTCTGTCGTACCCCCGTCCTAGGGTCGACGGTATGGCTAGCTGGGAAGAGATCGAAAAGGACGCCCCGGCCTTCGCGGCGCGCGTGAAGGCTCTCTTCGATGCGGGAACCAACAAGACGATTGCCACCCTCCGACGCGACGGCTCTCCGC
>DASWMR010000498.1:0-5562 GCA_036399635.1 Actinoplanes sp.
CGCCGGGACGGTCGAGGTGGACGGGCCGACGATCCTGACCGTCACGGAACGCGGGCCGGCGGGCGACGACATCATCGTCCCCGGCTTCGTGGACCTGCACTGCCACGGCGGCGGCGGGCACACCTTCACCACCGGGGACGCCGACTCGGCCCGGCGCGCGGCCGCCTTCCACCTCCGGCACGGGACCACCACGATGCTGGCCGGGCTGGTCAGCTCACCGTTCGAGCTGATGCGCGACGCGACCGCGGCCTACCTGCCGCTGGTCGAGGCGGGCGTACTCGCGGGTGTGCACTTCGAGGGCCCGTACCTGGCTGGGTCGCGCTGCGGCGCGCAGAATCCCGCCTTCCTGCGCGATCCGTCGATCGACGAGCTGGCCACGCTGATCGAGCTGGGCGCCGGCGCGGTCCGGATGGTGACGATTGCTCCCGAACTGCCCGGCGCCCTGGACGCAATCACCTTCCTGCGCGACCACGGGGTGCTGGCGGCGCTCGGGCACACCGACGCGACGTACGAGCAGACCCTGGCCGGCGTCCGGGCCGGCGCCACCGTGGGCACCCACATGTGCAACGGCATGCCACCGCCGCACCACCGCGAACCGGGCCCGGTGGTCGGCCTACTGTCGTCGAGCGCAGTGTGCGAGCTGATTGCCGACAACATCCACCTGCACCCCGGCATGCTGGCGTTCGCCGCCCGCACCGCCGGCCCCGACCGGGCCGCACTCATCACCGACGCGGTCGACGCCACCGGCATGCCGGACGGACGCTACGAGCTGGGCGGCCAGGAGGTCGTGGTCGCCGACCGGGTGGCCCGACTGGCCCGCAACGGCTCGATCGCGGGCAGCACCCTCACCATGGACGCCGCGCTGCGCAACGCGGTGGCAGCCGGCGTCCCGCTGGTGGACGCCGCCGCGATGGCCGCCACCACCCCGGCGCGGGTGCTCGGCCTCGGCGACCGGCTCGGAGCGATCTCCGCCGGCCTCCAGGCCGATTTGGTAATCCTCTCCCCAGACCTGCAGGTCAAGCGCGTCCTGCGAGCCGGCGCCTGGGTCTGACCGCCGCACTTTGCTCTGCTCACCTATACGCACAGAGACCTTGCTCTGCCCGGTGCGTATAGGTGAGCAGAGCAAGGGGTGGGGCGCGCTAAAGGCTGGCCGGTCGCTCCCAGCCGCGCAGGGGCGGCAGCGGAATCGCGTCCCACCGGACCCGTTCGATCAGGCGGGCCAGCACCAATCCGATCAGCACGCCGGCAACCGAGTCGGTGAGCCAGTGGAAGCCGGTGTAGACCGTCGTGGCGAAGACGATCACCACGGGGAGGACCCGGATGGCGAAAGCCTCCCGCCGGGTCAGCGGCCGACCCAGCAGGGCGGCCACCAGCAGGGCGATCGCGGCGTACCAGACCAGCGAGTTGCCCAGGTGGCCGGAGGGATAGCTCATCGCCTTCACCCCGTCGGCGAAGGGGTTGAACATGACCGCCCTGTCCGGACCGGTGAATCTCGGCGCCGCCCGGTCGGCCCAGATCTTCAGCGGACCGATGGTGACGTAGGTGAGGACGAAGGCGGCGGCGAACGGCAGCGCGGCCCGGACCGAGCGGGTGCGGCGGATCAGCAGCACGGTCAGGATCAGGCCGACCGGCGTCAGCACCTGGCCGCCCTGGCCCAGGTAGTTCAGGACCCGCGCGGTCCAGTAGACCGGGCCGGGCTGGTGGGTGAGCGACCAGTCGGCCACCCGCTCGTCGAGTGTCAGCAGGTGACCGCCGATCAACGCGACAGTGAGCGCCACGAATCCGGCGACCATGGCCAGGTCGAGCCACCAGCCGAGGAACGGCCGCGTCCGGGCGGCCGCGCGAGTCTGGGTCACCACACCAAGCTAGACGAGACCGCGCAACTTGACGGCCAGCAGGTCGGCGCGGACCCCGGAGTTCGGGCAGCCGCCGAAGTGATGCAGCGCCACCACCTTGTGAGTCCGGCGGGACAGCACCGGAGAGCCGGAGGAGCCCCCCTCGGTGTCGCAGTAGTACGCGACGTCCGACCGTGGGGCATAGCCGTCGTAGCCCGCGTTCACCACCGCACAGTTGCTCGCCTGATCGCCGAGTGACCCGGCGATCCGGGTGGGCTCGCCGGCGGGGTGCTGCGGCACGTACAACCCCTGGTCCTTGGCCGGCCGGACGGCGTCCAGCGTGAGATAGCCGAACTTCTGCACCGCCGCGAAGTTGTCGACGCTGAAGAGCGTGTAGTCGTAGAGGTGGTCGGTGGACAGGACCTTGGCACCCCAGACCTTGGCCGGCTTGACCACGTCGTACCCGCCGCAGGTCGCGCACTGATAGTTGAACCACACCTCGGTGCCGTCCGCCGCGGCCGTGGTGGCGAAGCAGTGGTTGTTGGTCAGCATCCGGTTCTGCGTGCCGACCCGCCACCCCGTGCAGAGTTCGGTGCCGTTGATCAGCAACCGGGCGATCGCCTTGGACTTCGTGTACGCGACCGGGTCGGTCGTGCGGTAGCAAACTGCGTCGGTGGACGTGTCGCTGCCGCAGACCGACTCCTCGCGCCCGGTGCGGCCGGGCGCGAAGATCTGCTTCTCCGGCTGCCGGCCCTGCTCGGTGCGGCTGAACCCGCGGGCCACCCGGTCGACCCCGACGCCGAGGGTGCCGGCCTCGGCCGTCGGTGCGCTCGCGGTGCCGCGGTGCACCTCCAGGACGGCGGTGTCGCCGGTCACCGACATCGCCCACTTGTCCACCAGGTCTGCGTCTGGCGCGCCGGACGCGCCGTACCGGTAGGACTCGGTGCCGTCGGCGTTCGACACCGTCAGATAGTCGCCGGGCAGCAGGGCCAGCCGGCCGAAGTGCAGCTTCACATAGGACGCCCCGGGATAGCGGAACGTCTCGCGCTTCGGCCCGGCACCCTGGTAGTCCAGCATCCGTTGCTCCGACAGCAGCTGCCCGACCTGCTGCCGGGTGGTGGTCGCCGACTCGAACCGCTCCGTCTGATCCTTCGGGACGGCGCTGGTCGCGGGCAGCGGCTCGGCGGGTGATGCCGAGGCACGGCCGGTCGCCGAGGGCGCATGCGAGGGCGACGGCGACGGCGAGAAAAACGCGGGGCCGGAATCGCGGACGCCTGGCTGCTCGGCGGCCACTGGTGTACGGGCCACCCCAGGTGGATCGTGCCACGTCCCGACCGGCCGGCCGTCGTCGCTGCCGGCGTACTGCCAAGCCGTAACTCCGGCCACACCGGCCAGCATCACGGCCGCGCACGCGGCGACGGCTATGCCTGCCTTACGTCGCATTTGTTAACTCCGCCATTCGTGTCTTATCACGGACATACGTGCCGATCCGGCGTTCTCGCACCTGTGTAACGAGCCACCTGCGGCAGCGACGCGCGCGTCTGCGTGCACACTGGGTCGGTGCGTATCACCTCTGCCCTCATCGACCCGGCGTTGCTGGATCTGCCCTGGGGCATCCCGCTCGAGGAGTGGCCAGCCGACCATCTGGTGGCGTTGCCGCAGGGCATCTCGCGGCACATCGTGCGGTTCGTCAAGCTCAACGACGTCGTCTACGCGTTGAAGGAAACCCGGGAGCGGATCGCCGAGAAGGAGTACGACCTGCTGCGCGCACTGGAGCGCATCGACTTCCCGGCCGTGGAGGCTGTGGCGATCGTCACCGACCGGGAGCAGAAGGACGGTGAGCCGCTGGAAACGGTGCTGATCACCCGGCATCTCAAGTTCTCGCTGCCCTACCGGGCGCTCTTCTCCCACGTATTGCGGCCGGACACGATGAACCGGCTGCTCGACGCGCTGGCCGCGCTGGTCGTCCGGATGCACCTGACCGGCTTCTCCTGGGGCGACTGCTCACTCTCCAACACCCTGTTCCGGCGGGACGCCGGCGCGTTCGCCGCCTACCTGGTCGACGCCGAGACCGGCAACCTCTATCCGAAGCTCTCCGAGGGCCAGCGCAGCGAGGACATCGAGATCCTCCGGCTGAACGTCTTCGGCGAGTGCCTCGACCTGCAGGCCGCCGAGCTGCTGCACGAGTCGATCGACCCGGAGTCGGTGGTCGACGACATCGTGGCGCGATACGAGCGGCTGTGGCACGAGGTCACCTACGAGCAGCAGGTGCCGCGCGACGCGCGGCACGACATCGAGCGCCGCATCCGGCGGCTCAACGAGCTGGGTTTCGACGTCGCCGAGGTGACTATGTCCACGGTGGACAGCGGTTACCGGGTACGCCCGAAGGTCGTCGACGCCGGCTATCACACTCGCCGCCTGCTGCGCCTGGCCGGCCTGGACGCCGAGGAGAACCAGGCCCGGCAGTTGCTCAACGACCTGGACACGTACCGGGCGGAGAGTGCCCTGACCGACGAGCAGCAGGCCGCGCACCGCTGGCTCACCGAGGTCTTCGAGCCGGTGGTCCGCGCGGTCCCGGCCAACCTGCGGCAGAAGCTCGAACCGCAGGAGATCTTCACCCAGATCATCCAGCACAAGTGGCTGCTCTCCGAGAAGGCCGGGCGGGACGTCGGGATGGCCCCCGCGGTGCAGTCCTACCTCAGCGACGTGCTGGCCACGAAGCCGGACGAGCAGGCCGTGCTCGGCGTCGAGGTGACCGCCCTGCAAGCCGAGGCCGGCATCCGGTAACCGACGTCACTGCCCGCCGGCATCCAGGTGGAGTTCCGGCAGCGTGGGCGTGGCCTGCTCGATCAGCACCGAGCGCGGCGGCGCCGCAGCCACGAAGTGCGACTGCGCATCGGCTTACGGTCGCGTAGCCGCGACACCAGGGACCGACGACTGCTCTCCCGGACGGATTCGGTACTCACGCCGCGATGGTAGCCAGCCGGCTCCCGTGGCATGCCCGGCCCAACGCCGATGAACGGTGAATCGGCATTCATCGATTCTTCAAGGAATCCGCAAGATCACATAGATACGTTTCAACCGTCCTCACTGAGGGCGAGTCAACGGGGGATGTTGCGTCCCGGGAGCAGCGCACATTGGGCACTGGTCCCGGGGCCGCACCACAAAATTCAAGGAGTCATCTTGCGCAGGACACACGCTACCTTCGTCACTTCGGTGGCGGCTCTCACGGCCCTCACGGTGGGCCTCGGCTCGGCCGCTTCGGCCAACACCGTGGCCGGCTTCCAGGCAGTGCAGGCCGCCGCCGCGGCCGAGCAGGACCAGGCCGCGCTCCTGGAGGTCTCCCTCCTGGCGGCCGAGGCCGCGGTCGCCGCAATCGGGCAGGACTGGGCGGCCGCCAGCGCGCACGCCAGCGCAGCCCGGGCAGCGGCCCAGGCCGCGGGCACCCAGGCCGGCACGGCGTCGACCCTCGCCGCCGGCGCCGAGCAGACCGCGGCAGCCGCGACCCTGTACAACACCGCCATGATCGAGGTGAGCGCGGCCAGCAGTGCGGTCTCCGCGGCGTCGGGCGTGGAGGCAGTCGCGGCGGCCGAGAACTGGCTCGCAACGGCGAAGCAGAACGCGGCCAAGGTGAAGACCACCGTGCAGACGACCGCGACCGCCGCCGTCAACCAGGTCACGGCCACGTCCAGCCCGGCCGTTGCGGCCGCGCTGGGCTCCGACACCG
>DASWMR010000499.1:0-7241 GCA_036399635.1 Actinoplanes sp.
GACGACCGCCCTGCCGGACAGCGAGACGCCTGCCCTGCCGTCCGGCGAGACGCCCGCCCTGCCGTCCGGCGAGACGCCCGCCCTGCCGGACAGCGAGCCGCCCGCCCTGCCGGACAGCGAGACGACCCCTCCCACCGGACAGCGAGACTGCCGTCCTGACGGACGGATGCGACCTGAGCCACCCCGTCCCTCCGCGCCCGGCGAAAATTGGGTGGTGCGGGATAGCGTCGGACCATGAGCGACAGCGCCAGCCGCCCCCGGGTCGGGCACATTCAGTTTCTCAACTGCCTGCCCATCTACTGGGGCCTGATGCGCTCAGGTGCGCTCCTCGACGTCGACCTGCGCAAGGACACCCCGGACCGGCTCAGCGCCGACCTGGTCGCCGGCGACCTCGACATCGGCCCGATCACCCTGGTGGAGTATCTGCGGCACGCCGACGAACTGCTGCTCCTGCCCAATCTCGCGGTCGGCAGCGACGGCCCGGTGCTGTCCGTCAACCTGATCTCGACGCGTCCGCTGGCCGAGCTGGACGGCCGCCCGGTCGCGCTCGGCTCGACGTCGCGCACCGGCGTACTGCTCGCTCAGATGTTGCTCGCCGAGCGGTACGGCGCCGAGCCGCACTACTTCCGCTGCCCGCCGGAGCTGACCCAGATGCTGATGGAGGCGGACGCCGGCGTGCTGATCGGCGACCCGGCCCTGCGGGCGATGTATGAGGCGCCGAAGCATGGCCTGTCGGTCATCGACCTGGGCGAGGCGTGGAAGGAGTGGACCGGCCTGCCGATGGTCTTCGCGGTCTGGGCGGTCCGCAAGGACTTCGCGGCCGCCAACCCCGGCGTGGTCAAGGACGTGCACGAGGCCTTCCAACGATCCCGCGACCTCTGCCTCGGCGAACTCGACGAGGTGGCGGCGGCCGCGGCCCGCTGGGAACCCTTCGACGCGACGACCCTGGCGGCGTACTTCCGCGCCTTGGACTTCTCCCTGGGCGACCGCCAGGTGGCCGGCGTCCGCGAGTTCGCCCGCCGAGCCGCCCTGCGCGGCGAGGTACCCCCGCTGCCCGCCGACGGCCCTCATTTCGCCGAGGTCTGACCGGCGAGCTGACCGCCGGTCAGCGGCTGAGGACCTCGTCCAGGGCTGCCACGTCGGCCGCGCTCAGCTCCCACGACGCGGCGGCAGCGTTCGCGTGCACCTGCTCGGCGGTGGTGGCGCCGGCGATGACCGACGTGACCGCTGGGCGGGCGGCCAGGCCGGCGATGGCCACCTCCAGCAGGCTGTGGCCGCGCTCCGCGCCGAACGAGGTGAGCGCCTCGATGGTGTCCCAGTCGGCCGCGTCCAGCCAGCGCTGGTAGCGGTCCAGTGACAGGCGGGTGCCGGCGGCCGGCTTCTCGCCGCGGCGGTATTTGCCGGTGAGCAGGCCCGAGTCGAGCGGGAAGAACGGCAGCAGACCCAGCCCGAAGTGTTCGCAGGCCGGCACGACGTCGGCCTCGACGTCGCGTTGCAGGAGGCTGTACTGATTTTGCGCGCTGATGAACGGGGTCAGGTTGCCGGCCCGGGCCGTCCAGTCGGCGTCGGCGATCTGCCAGCCGGCGAAGTTCGAGTTTCCCAGGTAGCGCACCTTGCCGGAGCGGACCAGGTCGTCGAGCGCGGCCAGCGTCTCCTCGACGGGGGTGGCCGGGTCGGGCTGGTGCACTTGATAAAGGTCGATATAGTCCGTTTCGAGCCGGCGCAGCGACGCCTCGACGGCGCGCACGATGTACCGCCGGGAGCCGCGGGCGCCGAAGTCGTTGCCGTTGAGCCCGGCCATGGACATGCCGAACTTGGTGGCCAGCACGATCTCGTCGCGGCGGCCCTTCAGCGCGGCACCGAGGTGGGTCTCGGAGTTGCCGTGCGGCTCGCCGTAGATATCGGCGGTGTCGAAAAGCGTAATTCCGGCGTCGAACGCGGCGTCGACGACCTCGCGCGTCCCGTCGGCGTCCAGCTTGCGGCCGAAGTTGTTGCAGCCGATCCCGACCACGGACACGACCAGGCCCGAGGTGCCCAGCCGGCGGTAACTCATCTCACTCATGATCCGACCTTATGCCCGTTCGGCCCGGCCTTATGCCCGGCCACCAGGACATTCATATAACCCAATTGATACAGGTTCTTTACCGATCGAGGTTAATCAGCACGGGCCAGTCATCCACTATGGAAAGGTCTAATTCGGACCGTCTAATCCGGAGGGCCGGCCAGATCTCGATAGGCGGGGCGCAACAGATCGACCAGCGGGATGTGCCGCACCCGGATCGGGGGTGCGTCCAGGGCGCGGAGCAGCAGCTCGGGCGGCGCGGACACCCGGGACGGACGCTCGCGCAGGCGGCTCAGGCTGATGCCGGGGGAGTAGTAGTCGGTCAGGTGCGCCGCCAGGGGAGTCTCGTCGACGGCCAGCGGGTCAACGGTGCCCACCGGTTCCGGGGTGCCGCGCAACGCGTCGAGCAGGGCGTCCCGGCTGCGGCCACGCCAGGCGAGCACCAGGAACGGGTCGTCGTCGAACGCCTCGGCGAGCACGTAGAGAACCGCCGAACCGTGTTTACACGGCACCCCCCAATCCGGACAGTTGCACCGGATGTCCAGCTGGTCGGGAAAGAGTGGCAACCGGTGCTCGGCGAACAGGTCGACGATCTCGTGCGGCATCTCGCCGGCCAGCAGCGCAGCGCGGTACAGCGCCTGGGCGCCGAGCGCCTCGGTGACGTCGGCCCACTGCGTGTCATTGAATGCGGCGATCGCGACCGTCACCGCGTACGGCTGCGGTCTTGAGCCCTGCACCCGGGCCGTGACTTCGCCCGGCGCGAGGGTGAAGTCCATCACCTGCCCCTTGCGGGCGTAGGCGCGCCCGCGCGCCAGCCGGCCGCTGTCGCAGACGCCCTCCAGCACGTCGACGAAGCGACGTGACCACCACTGCTCGCCGATCTTGCCGCGCTTGGCCCGCACCGCGATGCCGCCGTCGACCTGGATTGGTCGGCCGGAGGAGAAGAACCGGCCGTTGCGGTCCACCGGCATGTCAGCGCACCGCCGCGGGGTCGAGTGCGAACAGGTCGCGCAGCTGGTCGGTGCTCAGGTCGGTGATCCACTCTTCGCCGGTGCCGACGACCGAGGAGGCAAGGGCCTTCTTCCGCTCGATCATCTGGTCGATCTTCTCCTCCAGCGTGCCGGTACAGATGAACTTGCGCACCTGCACGTCGCGCGACTGTCCGATGCGGAACGCCCGGTCGGTGGCCTGGTCCTCGACCGCCGGGTTCCACCACCGGTCGAAGTGGATGACGTGGTTGGCGGCGGTCAGGTTGAGCCCGGTGCCGGCCGCCTTCAGCGAGAGCAGGAACAGCATCGGCTCGTCGTCGGTCTGGAACCGCTCGACCAGCTCGTCGCGCTTCATCTTCGAGAGTCCACCATGGAGCCAGAGGACCGGCCGGTCGAGACGGGCCGCCAGATAGGGCTGCAGGAGCGAACCCCACTCGGCGTACTGGGTGAAGATCAGCGCCTTGTCGCCGTCGGCGATGATCTCGTCGGCCAGCTCCTCGAGGCGGGCCAGCTTGCCCGACCTGGCGGGCAGTCGCGAGCCGTCCTTGAGCAGATGGACCGGGTGGTTGCAGGCCTGCTTCAGCTTGGTCATCGCGGCCAGCACGTTGCCCCGCCGCTGGATGCCTTCGCTGCCCTCGATCGCGGTCATCATGTCCTCCACCACGGCCTGGTAGAGCGTGGCCTGCTCGGCGGTGAGCGTGCACCACACCTTCATCTCGTTCTTCTCCGGTAGGTCCGAGATGATCGTCTTGTCGGTCTTGAGGCGGCGGAGCACGAACGGCCCGGTTGCCCGCTTGAGGGCGGCGGCCGCGTCCTCGTCCTGCCGCACCTCGATCGGTTCCTGGAAGCGCCGGCGGAACCGCTTCGCCGTGCCGAGCATGCCGGGATTACAGAAGTCCATGATGGACCAGAGTTCGGCCAGGTGGTTCTCGACCGGCGTGCCGGTCAGGGCGAGCCGGGTGCCGGCCGGCAGGGTGCGGACCGCCTGGGCCTGTCGGGTGCCGCTGTTCTTGATGGCCTGCGCTTCGTCGCAGACGATCCGGCCCCAGGCGATGCCGCGCAACGTCTCCAGGTCTCTGGTGGCGGTTCCGTAGGTGGTGACCACCAGGTCGGCCTCGGCCACCGCGGCCAGGAACTCGTCGCCGCGCCGTCGGGTGCCGCCGTGATGCACGTAGACCCGCAGGCTCGGCGCGAACCGGGCGGCCTCCTTGTGCCAGTTGCTGACCAACGACATCGGGCAGACGAGAAGGGTCGGGGCGACCATCCCACCGGTCCGTTCGGCGAGCAGCAGTGACAGGGTCTGCGCGGTCGTGCCGAGGCCCATGTCATCAGCGAGGATGCCGCCGAGGCCGAGCCGGGCCAGGAAGTGCAGCCAGGAGAGGCCGCGCTCCTGGTAGGGCCGGAGGGTGCCGTGGAACGTCGCGGGCGTCGGCACCGGCGTGAGCCGCTCGGCCGCGTGCCCGGAGAGCAGGTCGCCGAGCATCCCGTCGGCGTCGACCTCGACCAGCGGCAGGTCCTCCTCGCCGCCGTCCATCACCTGCTGCAGCACGTCGGCCGCGGTCAGCTCGCCCT
Source organism: Actinoplanes sp. (assembly GCA_036399635.1). Classification (GTDB taxonomy): domain Bacteria; phylum Actinomycetota; class Actinomycetes; order Mycobacteriales; family Micromonosporaceae; genus Actinoplanes. Next base: position 4,624 of record DASWMR010000499.1, read on the forward strand.
CCCGCCGACGGCCGACCGCCTTGAGCGCGGCCTGCAACTGCCGGTCGTCCAGCTCGACCCACTGGCCACGCACCCGCACCAGCGGCACCTTGAGCCGGGCCAGCTCGGCGAGCTCCTCGGCGGTCACCAGGCTGTCGCCGATCACCAGGTCGAGCCGGAAGTCGACAAGCTGCTGCAGGCCGAACCCGGAATCGGCCACGGCCCGCGACGCACCCTTCGTCGAGCGCGAGCGGGTGGTCAGCTTCAGGCCGACGCCCTTACGGCCGGACCAGGACGGCAGCTGTACGCCGAAGCCGGCGGCCTGAAGCAGCGGCGCGGCCTGCCGCAGGAACTCGTGCGCCTCGCCGGTGTCGAGCACGAGCCCGGCCGGCTGTGGATCGCGCAGCGCCACGTGCAGCAGTGGGAAGAGCCGTACCGCGCGGCCCAACCCGGCGAGCAGCATCTCGTCGGCGCGGGGAGGCAGCCCGGGGAACCGGCCGCCGGCCCAGACCTCGGTCGCGGGCAGATAAAGGCTGGGCTCCTCGGCGGATTGCAGGGCGAGTTCCAGACCCCACGCGTCGTCGCCGGGCTCCGGCTCGGTCAGCCGGAAGCTGACCCGGATCGGTCCGTTCGCCTCGTGCGCCGCGCGCATCCAGTCGCCGAGCGCCCGGCCCAGGTCGCGCACTTCGGCCGGTCGGGCGGCGGGCAGCGACGGGTCGGCGGCGGTCAGCGCGGCGATCCACCTGTCCGGCAGCGGCGCCTTCGGCCCGGCCCGATGGCCGTACAGAATGCGTTCCGGCATCACCGCGCGGGCGGCAGCGTCGACCAGAGCGTCGAGCGCGTCGCGCAGGGTGCCGGCCAGGCCCGCACCGCTGGCCCGCACGACCGGTGGCATCGCGGTCGCGAAGTCGCGGTAGGCCGCCGCGTCCATCCCGGTGAGCACCGGCCGCCAGCGGGCCGCCGGCACGCCGGCCTCGGTCACCAGCTGGGGCAGCATGCGGCCGCGCTTGGCGAGGTCACACGCGTGGCCGGCGAGCACGCAGAGGTAGCGCAGGGCGGAGCCGGCTAGCCAGGAGCCGGCCGGATCGGGGTCGGCCAGCGCGCCGAGCGCTGCCAGCGCGGCGTCGCCCGGCACCAGGAGCACCGGGACGGTCCACGGGGCGAGCCGGACTCCGCGGCCCGCCGGCTCGGCCCCGGTCTCCGGGGAGGGGAGTGGCCCGCGGGCGGTGCTGGGCAGGTGCAGCGACAGCGACCCGGCGACCGCCTTGGCCAGCGCGTCGCGCAGGTCGTCGGACGACTCGGTGAGCACGGCCCGCAACGACTCGGCCGACTCGGCGAACGGATGGGGGCGTTGTCTCGCCCGGGACGTCGAGGCGAGCGGCTTGGCCGGCTCCTCCGCCCACAGCGCGAGCACTCCCGGCCGGTCCGTGCCCGGCACCCAGCCGCCGTGTACGACGAGCACGCCCACCTCCGTCAAGTCGCGTCGAGCCTAACCACCACGGGGGCCCGCCTCCATCACCCCACAGGCGCAAGCGTGCTGATCGCCACCGCCGAACGCCGGTCCGGGAGCGGGCACTGCTGACGTAGTCTTCTGAACGTGACGGCGAATCAGGAGATCGACAGCATCCTGCAGCGCGGCGCCGACGGCGGGCGGATCACGCCCGAGGAGGCGCTGCGGCTCTACACCGAGGCGCCCTTCCACGCCCTCGGTGAGGCGGCCGACGCGGTCCGCCGCCGCCGCCATCCGGACGGCATCGTCACCTACCTGATCGACCGCAACATCAACTACACGAACGTCTGCGTCACAGCGTGCAAGTTCTGTGCCTTCTACCGTGCGCCCAAGCACGCCGAGGGCTGGTCGCACCCGATGGAGGAGATCCTGCACCGGTGCGGCGAGGCGGTCGAGCTCGGCGCCACCCAGGTGATGCTCCAGGGTGGGCACCACCCGGAGTACGGCGTGGAGTACTACGAGGAGCTGTTCTCCTCGGTGAAGGCGGCGTACCCGCAGTTGGCGATCCACTCGATCGGCCCGAGTGAGATCCTGCACATGGCCAAGGTCTCCGGCGTCTCGATCGAGGACGCGGTCCGCCGCATCAAGGTGGCCGGGCTCGACTCGATCGCCGGTGCCGGTGCCGAGATGCTGCCCGACCGTCCGCGTAAGGCGATCGCCCCCCTGAAGGAGAGCGGCGCCCGCTGGCTTGAGGTGATGGCGGTCGCGCACCGCAACGGCCTCTCCTCGACCGCCACCATGATGATGGGCACCGGCGAGACGAACGCCGAGCGCATCGAGCACATCCGGATGATCCGTGAGGTGCAGGACCTGGCGGTGGCCAACGGCTACGTCGACGACGCCGCGGAGACCAGTCATGAGGTCGGGGGGTTCCGGTCCTTCATTCCGTGGACCTATCAGGCGGAGAACAACCACCTCAAGGGCCGCACCCAGGCCACCACGCTGGAATACCTGCGCTTCATCGCGGTGTCCCGGTTGTTCTTCGACAACGTCGCGCACCTGCAGGCGTCCTGGCTGACCACCGGTAAGGACGTCGGCCAGCTGGCGCTGCACCTCGGCGTCGACGATCTCGGCTCGATCATGCTGGAAGAGAACATGATCTCCTCGGCCGGCGCCAAGCACCGGTCCA
>DASWMR010000500.1:0-4899 GCA_036399635.1 Actinoplanes sp.
GCTCTGCAGAAGGTGGTACGCGAGATCGTGTAGGACGGCGGACTTTCCCGTGCCGGCGTCGCCGACCACCACGAAGCGCCGGGGATCCGACGCCTCAGCGAGCAGCTTCGGCAAGGGCGCCACCGCGTCACCGGAGCCGCCCGCCGCGTTCCTGACCTTCATGCCGCCGAGCCCGGGAGCGAAGTCTTCCAGCGCGGTCTGCGCGTCCGCCTTCATGTGGGCCAGCACGCCGTCGGTCGCCTGCGACTGCCGGGCCCGCGACGTCCATTCGACGATCCAGGCGAACGCGATGGCGATCGGAACGGACAGCCAGATGAGATACCGGTCGTCCTCGGCCGGAGCGGCCGCGACGTTGACCACGACGGCGATCGCGACGAATACGAGGATCTGGGCGGCCAGCAGGTTTGACGGCGCGTGGTGCTGCTTCACGCCGCCGCGCGGCCGCTCGTCGCCAGCGGTGAAGGGCCGCCGCGCGGCCTGCGCCAGTCCGGCGGCCAGCAGGCCGAGGGCCGTCACGAGCTTGCCGAGGCGGCCCGGACGCTCGTTGACGACGGCCGCGAACTCCTGCTCGTAGATAGCCCGGGAATCCGGGTGTCCGGCGGCGAGGAGGGCCGCCGAGAAGTGCGCCACGCTGCGGGCCACCCAGGGAGCCAACTCCAGGCCGATGTTGATAGCTACGCCGGCGGCGACGGCCAGGCCGGCGGCTAACAGGTCCATGCGAGCCGCAGCACCACGTCGGACACCCTCTCGCCCTTCCGCCGGTCAACCCCAGGCGCCGAGTATCTCAGCCGGTCCGGTTCCCGCACATCCCCTCAACCGGCGACCGCGGGGGATTTGTGATGCCCGCAAGGAGCACAGTAGACCGATGGCGCCGGACGCCGAGTCCGTCGAGCTGCCGGCCGCCCCGCCTACGGTGGGAGCCACCGCAGCCGGGGGCGGGGTCAGCTCGGGCAGGGTGTGGCCGCGACGAAGTTTTCGTGGGTGCCCCGGGTGAAGCGGCAGCCGAACTTCGGGTCGGCCACCGCCTGGCTGTTCAGGATGGGGTCGCCGGCCGGCTGCCCGCCGGTGTCCACCCACCGGATCAGGTCGTCGAAGGCCTGCTGCAGCTCGGGCTGGGTGAAGTCGCAGTGGCCCACGCCGCGGATGGCCCGGGACACGAACAGGTGCGCCTTGCCGTGCGCCGCGGCCTCGGCCGCGTACACCTGCTCCATCGAGAACGGGACGAACAGGTCACCGATGTCGTGCAGGGACAGCACCGGGACCGGCGGGTTGCCGTCGATGCTGGGGATGCCGGCCAGGCCCGGGTCGGCGGTCGCGGTGGGGCTGACCCGCAGGACCTCGGCGTTCAGCTGCCACTCGGCAGCGGTCGGCCACCAGGCGTCGGTGCTGCGGTAGACGGTGGCCCGGTTGTCGGTGACGTTGCCGGGGGCGATCTGGGCGGTGCCGCCGGTCACCCCGGGGTAGAGGCCGAATAGGAACGGCAGGTCGCCCAGCGGTGCCGGCGCGCGGGCGACGTTCCAGTAGGCGAACGCGCCGTCGAAGCCCGGCCGGTCGCCGCCGCTGCGCCGCTCCACGACGTCGGACCAGGTGCGGCCGGCCGGGGTCGGGGCCAGGGGAGTGCCCAGCTGCGGCAGGATCTGCGCCACCTTGGCCCGCCACTGCTCCTGGAAGTCGGCGGGCGGGTCGAGCGGGAAGTCGATGTCGACGTCGGCCAGCGCGGCGGCGGCGACGTTCGCGTCCAGGAAGAAGTCGAACAGTTCCTTGTCGCCGAGCACGCCGCAGTACGGCATCGCGCCGGCGAACGTGCGGGGGTGCTCCTCGATGGCCGCGGCGGTGATGTGGCCGCCCATCGAGAGACCACTCATCAGGACCTGGCGGGCGGGCTTTCCGGTCACCTTGCCGAAGAGACCGATGAGCGCGTACGAGTCCCGGACGCCCTGCCCGACGTCGTAGCCGTTGGTGGCGTAGCTGGAGGCCGCCCACGCGAAGCCGGACGCGACGTAGTGCGCGCGCAGCCCGGGGTTGTCCACGAAGACCAGCGTGCCGCTACCGCGGTAGCCATGCGCGAAGACGACGAGCCGCCCGTTCCACTGCTGCGGGACCTCGATCCGGTAGGCGGCGCCGGCCTCGATCCCGGTGTGCACAGTGGCGCCGGGAAGCGCGGTGAACGGCGTGCCGTCGACCTCGCAGTCGGGGTCGGCGACGAGATACCCGGGCTGGGTCGTGCTGGGCGTCGGAGCGGTGCACCCCGGTGCCGCGGCCGCGGCCGCCCCGGGCACGGTCAGTGGGATGAGGAGCGCCAGGGCGAGAGCCGCACGCCGCCACGTCATGATCATCGGGGGTACCTCCCGACATATCCAACGATCACGATAGACATTTGTCAATCAACAAATGCTCGCTCAGATTACGACCGGGGACGGACTTGCCGCCTCCGCGCGGACCGTATTTTTCCCATGCTGCTTCACCTCGTACATCAGCGCGTCGGCACAGGCCAGCAACTGCTCGCGGGAGGCCGGCGGCTCGGCGAAGGTGACCGCGCCGATGCTGAAGCCGACCTCCTGCCGGTGTTCGCGGGTGGCGGCGCCGAGTGCCGCGTGCACGGCGGCCAGCCGGCGGCGCGCGTTCGCCAACCCGGTCCCGGGCATCAGCACCGCGAACTCGTCGCCGCCCAGCCGCGCCACCAGGTCGGTGGAGCGCAGCGCGCCGGCCATCGTGCGGCCGGCCAGGATCAGCACCTCGTCGCCGCCGGCGTGGCCGTACGTGTCGTTGACTTTCTTGAAGTCGTCGACGTCGACGTACGCCGCGGTGAGCACGCCGCCGTCGGCCCGCATCCGGGCGATCTCCGACATCGTCGCCTCGTGGAAGGCGCGCGCGTTGGGCAGTCCGGTGAGCGGGTCGGTGCGCGACAGCCCGCGCTCGCGGGCCAGCTTGCCGGTGAGCGTGGACACCAGGCTGCCCACCATGAACAGCACGGCGAGGCGGGCGAACATGTTCCACACCGGGATGGCGTTGGTGGCGAACGGGAAGGTCTTCGACTCGAGCTCGACAACGGTCCAGGTGAGCGCGGCGAGCAAGGCCGCCACGATGCTGTCCCGCCGGCCACCGGCGGCGGCCACGAAGACCGGGAGCAGGTAGCCCACGTTGACCGAGACGAACGGGCCGGTGGCCCAGTCGATGAGCGCCACCACGACGGTCAGCGCCACCGCGGTGCTGAGCAAGACCCGGCGGGACAGCGTGCTGAGCCACACGACCATGCCGTACAGCGACATGCCGCTGATCCGCGGCGGCCGGTTCATCGGGTGCACAACCTAGAAATCGACTCCCTGCCCGGGGATCTGAGCCCGCCAGCGCAGGGGAGGGGGAGAAAAACCTCAGGGCGGCGGCGCGGTGCTCGCCCGGGTGATCAGCCGGGTCGGCACCAGCACCGTACCGGGCTCGGCCCGGGTGTTCCGGATCTGTGCCAGCAGGCCCTGCACGCAGCGCCGGCCCACCTCGGCGAAGTCCTGGTGGACCGTGGTCAGCGGGGGCAGGTAGGAGGCGGCGTCCGGCAGGTCGTCGAAGCCGACGACGCTGACGTCGTGCGGCACCCGCCGACCCTGCTCGTGCAGCGCCCGCAGCACGCCGAGCGCCATCTGGTCGTTCGCTGCGAAAACGGCGGTGCAGTCCGGTTCGGCGGCCAGGCGCAGGCCGGCCCGGTAACCGGAGAGCGCCGACCAGTCGCCGCGCTCGACCGGCGGGAGCGGCCGGGCGGCTTCGGTGAGCACGGTGCGCCAGGCCAGCGCGCGGCGCTCGGCCGCAAACGACTCGGCCGGGCCGGTGACGTGCCAGACCGTACGGTGACCGAGGTCGAGCAGGTGGCGGACCGCCTGCCGGGCGCCGTCGGCCTGGTCGGTGTCGACCACCGGGTAGCGGTCGCCGGCGTCGGAGTCGACGACCACCACTCGGACGCCCGGCGGGAGCGTGGGGTGCGCGACGTCGAGCAGGTGCACCTCCATGATCACGATGACCCCGTCGACCGCGAGCTCGCCGAGCCGGGTGAACGCGCCGAGCACCCCGTCCTGGGTGGGCACCGCGACCGGGATCAGCGTGATCGCGTACCCCTCCTGGGCCGCGTGGGCGGCGATCGCCTCGACGGTGCGGCTGTTGCCGGTGGTGGCCAGGGTGAACAGAATGACCCCGATGGTGCGGAACTCGCCGCGCTTGAGCGCCCGGGCCGCGCTGTTCGGCCGGTACCCGAGCTGCTGCATGGCGTCGAGCACCTGCCGGCGGGTCGCCTCCACCACGCCGGGGTGGCCGGTGGAGACCCGGCTCACGGTCTGCGAGGAGACCCCGGCCAGCCGCGCGACGTCCGCCATCGAGGCGCCCCGGACGGGCCCGTTGCCCCTGCTTGACGATCCCTGCACGCGGTGAAACTATCACCGCGATGTTTACGTAAACATCACCCGGTCACAGGCGCGAAACACTTCACCCGTAAGCGGGGGCCGGGCCGGGACGAGATTGAAGGCCAGATGGCAGCACCACAGCTCGCGGCGGGGCCGCCGGCCGGCGTACGGCATAAGCGCCGATCCCTGCGGGGGTGGCAGTTCGTCGGCCCGTTCATGGGCGTTTTCGCGCTGGTGTTCCTGGCGCCGATCGGATATTCGGTCTACATCAGCCTGTTCAAGAACCGGCTGATCGGCGGCAACTCGTTCGTCGGCCTGGACAACTACCAGCAGGCGCTGCAGGATCCGAACTTCTGGTCCGCGCTCGGCCGGGTCTCGTTGTTCCTGGTCGTCCAGGTGCCGATCATGCTGTTCGTGGCGCTGCTGGTGGCCCTGGCCATCGACAGTGGCCGGCTCTACGGCAAGAGCTTCTTCCGGGTCACGATCTTCCTCCCGTACGCGGTCCCGGCCGTCGTGG
>DASWMR010000501.1:0-5931 GCA_036399635.1 Actinoplanes sp.
CGTCGATGTGCGCGGCTTCGGTCTCGGTGAGGGTGACCGCGGCCGCCTGCCGGGGCCGCCGCTCGAGCATCTCGGCGCGCAGCCCGGCGCGCGGGTGCGAGGCGTAGCGCGAAACCGCGGTGTGCCGGGTGAGCCGACGCATCGCCGGCAGGCTGGTGGCGAGGCTCGTCCGCGCCCCGCGGGCGGCGTCCAGCCACGCCGGCATGCCGTTGCCGGACGCTGTGAGGTCGCCCTGCGGCAGACGCCAGCCACTGCCGAGACCTCGCCTTGCTCCCGCGTGAGCCAATAGACAGGCCTAGTCCTGCGCAGGGAGATGGTCGATCACGTTGTAGTGGGCCAGCTCCAGGTGGTCGCCGACCGCGGCGAAGCGGGTGAGCGACGCGTTGCGGACGCTGCCGGCTGCCCGCTCCACGGCCATGATCTCGTCCCAGGAGAGTCGCTCGATGACGGCCCGCATCATGAGCACGACCGCGTCGTGGGCGACCACGGCCACCCGCCGGCCGGCGTGATCCCGGTGGAGATCGTCCAGGAACGACTGCAGGCGGGTTCCGACATCGGCGAACGACTCACCCGCCGGGGGCGCGTAGTGGTGCTCGCCGGCCTCCGCCCGACGCGCACTCTCCTGCGGGAAGCGCTGCGCGATGGCGGCCCGGGTCATCATCTCCAGATCACCCAGCAGCCGGTCGACGAGCCGGTCGTCGGTGGTCGGTGCGGGCAGATCGAGACCAGAGGCGGCGGCCGCGATCCGCCATGTCTCCCGGGCCCGCAGATACGGCGAGGTGATCACCACTTCCGGCCGGTCGGCGGCCGGGAGGGTGGCCAGCCACGCACCCACCGCGGCGGCCTGCTCCTCGCCCAGCGGCGTGAGAGGCACCTCGGCATCGCGGCCGCTGACCTCGGCCTCCAGCAGCCCGCGGGCGTCCGCCGCGGGAAAGGCGACGTTGGCAAGGCTCTGCCCGTGCCGGACGAGAATCAGTTCGGCGACCACACCCATGATCAGAACCCTATCCGCCCCCACCCGCACCACCTCGCCCACCTTGCTTTGCTCACCTACACGCACCACCTTGCCCGCCTTGCTCTGCTCACCTATAGGCACCACCTTGCCCGCACGGGGCCGCACCGAGGTGCCGGTGAGGTTTTCAAAGGGCGGCTTCGATGGTGGCCGGGATGCGGCGAGCTCGATCACGTTCGGCCGACCGGGGATGATCAGCTCAGGGCAGACGGAGACGGAGGCGCGGAGCATCTTCGAGGTCTCAGCGCCGACGTCGGTGAGAACGTCGCTGCAGAGATTTAGATGCCGCGGACCTCGCAGGAAGGTCATCGGTGGCCCAGGAGAGGTACTGCCAGGGCAGCGTGTAGCCGCACGCTGGCCGGCGGGTGGGGGGTGGCCGAGGTCCGTGCCGCCCTGGCTGACGCACCGGATGCGGCGGCGCCGGACGCGACGGCGCAGGAGAAGCAGTGGCGCAGGAGAAGCAGTGGCGGGCAGCGCTCAAGCGCGCCAAGAACGCCGTCCTGTCGGCGGCACCCAGGACGGCATCGGCGTCGTGCGGGCCATGGAACGTGCGTTCAGCGAGCCAGGGCCAGAGAGCCTATGGCCGGCGGCCGATCAGGGCCCGCAGGGCGTCGGTGATGGAGTCGATCTCGTCGGCGCTCAGCGTGGCGATCGGCTCGCTGTCGCCGCGGGGGAACCAGGCCAGGGGCACGGTCATCGGTTCGCCGATGACGGCGACGCCGAGCTGGCCGAGCCGCTGGGGCAGCGGGGCGAGCAGGGCGCCGGCGGACGGCAGGGCCTCGGTGACGACTTCGACGACGATTCGGCGGGGCCGGGCGGCGTTGTAGGCGGGGCCGGAGACGACCAGGGCGAGCATTCCGCCGGGCAGGGTGCTGGCTTCGTCGAGCAGCCAGACCTCACCGCACTGGGGTTGGACGCTCACCGGGCGGCGCGCAGAGCGGCGATCATCGCGGCGGACCGGCCGGCGCGTTCGGGGGAGTCGAGACCGGCGGCCGCCATGGTGGCCGCGTCGGCCTGCAGCCGGGCGCGCAGGTCGTCCTCGCGCACAAGGGAGTCGAGGTAGTCGCCCATCGACAGACCGGCCGCGGCAGCGCGTTCGGCGATCAGCGGCTTGGTGGAGACCAGCACGGTCAGCTTCTCACTCATGACCCCTATCGTACGGCGTTCTTGCCGTACGAACGTACGCCCTTCCGGGGAGTTGCTGGCCGGAGTGAACACGCTGCCCGCCTTCGAAGAGCAGAAGGTGGGTGTCGGGAACGATAGGACGGAGGGAGCGGTAAGCCGGAGGGGAGCGGTAACCGCGGGAGCGGTAATCGGTGGCCGGCAACGCCGGACGTCGCCATGATGGCGGCGTGACCAAGCCGATGATGCATTCCGCCGTCTCCGTCGCCGTGGCCGATCGGGCCGCGCGACAGCAGGCGCACGCCATGCGAACGGCGGTCCGTCAGCCGCGGTCATGAGCGCCGCTTTCCTGGCCGGCGTCACCGCCGGCTATGGCATCGCCGTGCCCGTCGGTGCTATCGGTGTGCTGATCGCGGGGCTGAGCGCCCGCACCTCGTTGCGGGTCGGCGCTGCCGCCGGAATGGGGGCGGCCACCGCGGACGGGCTCTACGCGCTGGCCGCAGTCGCCGGGGGAGCGGCGGTCGCCGGGCTGATCGCGCCGGTCGCCACGCCGTTGCGCTGGTTCGCGGCGGCGGTGCTGCTCGGCTTGGCGGCGGTCACCGCCTGGGGAGCGTTCCGCAAACCGGGTGCGACCGCCCGGCCGGCGAGACCCACGACACCACTTCGCGCGTACGCCGGTGTTCTCGGACTCACCCTGCTGAACCCGGCGACGGTGATCTATTTCGCCGCGTTGGTGCTGGGCCGGGGCGGCGCGGGTGGCGGCATCTGGTTCGTGATCGGTGCCTTCCTCGCCTCCGCTAGTTGGCAGCTGCTGGTCGCCGGCGGCGGCTCCCTGATCGGCCGCCTGCTCACCGGCGAGCGCGGCCGGCTGGTCACCGCCCTCGTTTCCAGCGCGGTCATCACCGTCCTCGCACTCCGCCTACTCTGCTGACCGGGCACTCCACTGATCGAGCACTATCGTCCCGGCTCGGTTCCCGCGATCCGTTCGTTCTGCAGGGGGCGCCGGCGTGTTCGCCTCGAAGAGGCAAACGCCCTACAGGTGCTTGGCGGCCTCGCGGATGGAGAGAGGGGACAGCCGGTCGCCGTTTGCGGCCAGGAAGGCGCGGATCGCGTCGGGGTCGGTGCGGGCGTAGTGGCGCAACGCCCAGCCGATCGCCTTACGGACGAAGAAGTCCGGGTGCGCGGCCTGCCGCCGGCAATACCCGAACAGCCGCTCGGTGTCGGTCGCCGACCCGTAGTGCAGCTGGTGCAGGATCGCCGTGCGCACCAGCCACTTGTCGGGGTCGGCCGACCAGGCGTCCATTTCGGCGGTCAGCTCGGGGTGGCGGCTGACCAGGCCGCCGACGAACCGGGTCGCGAGCGCGTCCACCGTGTCCCACCAGGCCTTCGTCGTGATCAGGGTGCGAGTCAGCGGCAGGAACCCGGTGCCCGGAACCGCCACGTGTGTGCGCAGGTAGTCACAGGCGAAGTACTGGTACTCGCGCTGCGGGCGCGCCCAGCATTGGGTCGCGACGGCGCGCAGGTCGTCCTCATCCGGCCGGGGCAGACCGGTCAGCACGACACGCTCCAGCTTGCGCAGCGTGGGCGAGGGGACGCCGGCGAAGGGGAACTGGTCGCGCATGTAGGCCGCCATCCCCGCGGCGCGCACCGGATCGCCGGCCGCGGACAGGCCCTCGTCCAGCCTGGCCAACAGGGCCGGCGCCAGGTCACTCACCCCGGCATCATCCCACCGTAGGCTCGTCGGCATGGGCGAGCGGGCGGCTGCGGGTGGCGGAAAGTGGATCGAGGTGGCCCCTGAGCGGCTGCCCCGTTGGCTCGCGAACTTCGAGACCCGGCACGGGGCGTACCGGGCGGAGGGTTTGATCCTGCACGCCGCGGACGGTGCCACCGCCCAATGGCGTACGCCTCCGGGCGTACCGCAAGTCTCGACGCTGCCGGAACTGCTCCGCGAAGCGCAGGCACCTCGTCGCCTCGGTCTGTTGCTCGCCCGCAAGGGCGCCGTCGCGGTCGGCATCGCCGACGGCACCGAGCTGGTCGCCTCCAAGGTGGACAGGCATTACGTGCAGGGTCGGACGGCGGCCGGTGGCTGGTCCCAGCAGCGCTTCGCGCGCCGGCGCGACAATCAGGCAAAGGCGGCCGCGTCGGACGGCGCCGGCATCGTGGGGCGGCTGCTGCTCGGTGAGGTACGCACGTTGGCCGCGCTCGTCACCGGCGGCGACCGTACCGCGATCGACGCCATCCTGTCCGTCCCGCAGCTCGCCCCGGTGGCCGCGCTGCGCGCCGACCGGCTGCTGGACGTGCCCGAGCCCCGGCACGCGGTTCTGGTGTCCGCGATCGCCGGGGCCCGGGCGGTGTCCGTGCTGGTGCGCGAGCCCTAACTGACCGCGCCCTCGGCGAAGGTGTCGCAGGTCTCCGGGTCGCCGCCGGTGTAGCCCTGGCTGAACCACTTCTGCCGGTTGGCTGCGGTGCCGTGGGTGAACTCCTTCGGGTTGACCGGGTTTCCGCTGCGCTTCTGCAGCTCGTCGTCGCCGATCTTGCCGGCCGTGTCGATGCCCTCCTGGACGTCGCTCGTGGTCAGGCTCTTGAAGATCGCGTTGCCCTTCTGCGTCTTCGTCTCGGTGGCGTGGTGCGCCCACACCCCGGCGTAGCAGTCGGCCTGCAGCTCCAGCTTCACCGAGAGCTGGTTCTGCTCCTCCTCCGAGGCGCCCTGCTGGGCCTGGCGCATCTTCGCCTCGGTGCCGACCACGTCCTGGATGTGGTGGCCGTATTCGTGGGCCAGCACGTACGGCTGGGCGAACTCACCCGGCGCGCCGAGCTCCTTGGCGAGCACCTGATAGAAGTCGAAGTCGATGTACACCTTGTCGTCGGCCGGGCAGTAGAACGGGCCGACGCCCGAGTCGGCCGCGCCGCAGCCGGTGCTGACCCGGCTCGTGAAGATCACCGTGGTCGCCGGCGCGTACTGCTTGCCGAAGTGCTGCGGCGTCGCCTCCTTCCAGTACGCCTGGATGGAGTTGACGAAGAGCACGTTGCGGCACTCCAGCGTCTTGGTCGCGGAGGCCTTGTCGGCGCACGTCTGCTCGATCTTGGCGTTGTCGCCGGTCTCGGCACCGCCCCCGCCACCCAGGTTGTTGATCCCGAAGTAGCCGCCGACCAGCGCCAGCACGACGGTGACGACGATGCCGAGGAGACCGCCGCCGCCACCCGGGATGGGCAGGCCGCCGAGGCCGCCACCGCCACCCCCGCCGGAGCCACGTCGATCCTCGACCTGACTGGTATCGATGTCGGCGTTCTCGTTGAGTTCCATGTCATCCTCACTGGAAGGCTCGCTGGGCTCGCGGTGCTCGCTGGTCGCGCTCGCTCGGCCGGATTGCGACGCTCGTGTCCGGCGTGTACCCGATGATCTTGCAACGTAATCGGGTGGGAGCCGCTTTGGGCCGCCCGGTAGTATGGCCGGGTGCTGCTCTGCGAAGGCTGACCTGCCCCCGCGCCGACCGTTGCGTTTCCAGATGGCCGGCGTTTTCGTGTGCCCGGAGTCAGCCCATCTCCCGAGAGCGAGCCGAAACCCATGATCACCGCAACCGGACTTGAACTGCGCGCCGGCGCCCGCATCCTGCTGTCCCCGGTCACCCTCCGGGTGCAGCCGGGCGACCGGATCGGACTGGTCGGCCGCAACGGTGCGGGCAAGACCACCACGCTGAAGGTGCTGGCCGGCGAGGCCCAGCCGTACACCGGCGCGGTCGAGCGGACGAGCGAGGTCGGCTATCTGCCGCAGGACCCGCGCACCGGCGACCTCAACG
>DASWMR010000502.1:0-9887 GCA_036399635.1 Actinoplanes sp.
CGCAGCACGGTGGGCGGCGGCCCGCCGATCACCGCCCGCGAAGTGGCGGACGGCGCGGCTGAGGGCGACGTCACCTGAATTCGGCTGATTCTCGACGGCGGCCGGCGAATCGGCGGGCTGCTCGCCACCCTTGTCTCGTTCGCCAACCCTTCGATGATCGTGATCGGCGGTGGTCTCGCCCAGCTCGGGCATGTGCTGCTCGCCGAGATCCGCAGCGTGGTCTACCGCCGGTCGCTGCCACTGGCCACCGGCAATTTGCCGGTGGTGCTCTCCGAGCTGGGCGGCCGGGCCGGCGTCACCGGCGCCGCGGTGCTGGCCAGCGACACCGTCTTCGAACAGGCCTCATAGCAAGCACCCGAACCAGCAAGCAACCGAACCAGCAAGCAACCGAATCAGCAAGCGGCCGAACCAGCGGCCGAACCAGCGGCCGAACCAGCGGCCGAACCAGCGGCCGAACCAGCACGCAGGCGAACCAGCACGCAGGCAACAGCACGCAGGCGAAACAGCACACAGCGGAACCAGCACGCAGGCGAAACAGCACGCAGCCGAAACAGCACGCCGAACAGCGGCAGCTGAGAGGAGTCCGGCGTGGACAAGGGCGAGGAAAGCGGCCAGCAAAGCAGCGACGTGGTGCTGCGGCTCACCGACGTGGTCAAGACCTTCCCGGGCGTACGCGCGTTGGACGGTGTCCAGCTGGAGGTGCGCGCCGGTGAGGTGCACTGCCTGCTCGGGCAGAACGGTGCCGGCAAGTCCACACTCATCAAAGTGCTGGCCGGAGTGCACCGCGCGGACGGTGGCGAGATCACCTGGCTTGGCGAGCCGTTCGCGCCGCCGACTCCGCAGGCCGCGATGCGCGCTGGGATAGCGACGATCTATCAGGAGCTCGACCTCGTCGACGACCTGTCGGTGGCGGAGAATGCCTTTCTCGGGCACGAGCAGAGTAACGCCGGCTTCATTCGGCGCCGCTTCATGGCGTACCGGACCCGGGAGATCTTGGCCCGTCTCGGCCATGCCGAGATTCCGCCGCGCCGGATGGTACGGGCGCTGCCCGCGGCTGGAAAGCAGATCGTCAGCATGGCCCGTGCCCTGTCGCACGACGCGCGGCTGATCGTCATGGACGAGCCCAGCGCCGTGCTCGCCCATGATGAGGTGGCGAACCTGTTCCGGATCGTCCGCGAGCTGACGGCACAGGGCATCGCGGTCATCTACATCTCGCACCGGCTGGAGGAGATCCGCGAGATCGGCGACCGGGTCACCGTGTTGAAGGACGGCCGGACCACCGCGGCGAACCTGCCGGCCCGCACCACCCCGACCCGCGACCTGGTCGCCCGGATGACCGGCCGCACCATCGAGTACGTCTTCCCGCCCCGCCCCGAATCCGCGCCGGACAGCACCAACCACCTGCTCGTGGTCGAGGGGCTGACCCGCGAGGGGGAGTTCGCCGACGCGACCCTGACGGTTGCGCCGGGCGAGATCGTCGGTATCGCCGGGCTTGTCGGCTCCGGCCGCTCCGAGCTGCTGGAGACGATCTTCGGGGCGCGCCGGGCGGACCGCGGCACGGTCACCGTCGACGGGCACCGGATCACCAGCGTCGGTGCCGCGGTGCGGCACGGCGTGGGGATGGCGCCGGAGGAGCGCAAGAGTCAGGCGTTGCTGCTGGACGAGCCGGTCTACAAGAACATGACGCTCGCGTCGTTCGCCGGTTTCGCCCGGGGCGGCTTCACCGACGCGGCCGGCGAGCGCCGTGCCGCGGCGAAGACCGCGACCTCGCTGGAGCTGCGGCCGCGGGACGTGCGGCGTCCGGTTCGGACACTCTCCGGCGGCAACCAGCAGAAGGTGGTGGTCGGGCGCTGGCTGCTCGGCGGCACCCGGCTGCTGCTGCTCGACGAGCCGACCCGCGGTGTGGACGTCGGCGCCCGGGCCGAGCTCTACCAGGTGATCCGCGATCTGGCGGCGGACGGGGTCGGGGTGCTGCTGGTCTCCAGCGAGGTGCCCGAGGTGCTCGGCCTGTCCGACCGGGTGCTCGTGATGCGCGAGGGCCGCCTCATCCACGAGGCGCCCGCCGCGGAGTTGGCCGAGGACACGGTGCTCGACCTCGTGATGGCGGGGTCGCTTATGGAAGGTGACCCAGCATGATCACTGAAACGGCGCCGCCACGAGAAGTGCATCGTCGGCGCCTCGATGAGGGCGTCATCCGGAACCTGGGGCTGGTCGGCGTACTCGTCATCTTGGTGGTCATCGGCATCATCACCAAGCCGGAGCTGTACGGCGACGCGACCTGGGTCCGGAACAACGTGTTCACCATCCTGCAGCAGGCGTCGGCGATCGGCGTGGTGACGGTGGGGATGACCTTCGTGATCATCGGGGGCGGCATCGACCTCTCGGTCGGCGCGATCATCGCGCTGGCCGGGGTCTGGGCGACCACGCTGGCGACGCAGAGCTACGGCGCGGCCGGCATGATCTTCACAGGGCTGGTGGTCGGCATCGCGGTCGGCGTCATCAACGGCGTGCTGATCTCGTACGGCCGGCTCGTCGCCTTCATCGCCACGCTGGCCATGATGGTCGCCGCCCGCGGGCTGGCCGCGCAGATCTCCGGCAAGCAGACCCAGGTGTCCGCGAACGACACCATCAACGGCATCGCCACCACGAAGATCGCCGGCATTCCGCTGCTGGTCTGGATCCTGGCCGCGGTGGTGGTGGCCGGCTGGGTGCTGCTCAACCGCACCACGTTCGGCCGGCGCACGGTCGCGGTCGGCGGCAACCCGGAGGCGGCCCGGCTGGCCGGCATCAACGTCAAGCGGCACACTGTGCTGCTCTACGCGCTGTCCGGCCTGAGCTGCGGACTCGCCGCCATCATGCTCACCGCGCAGGCGACCAGCGCCCAGGCCGCGATGGCCAACCTCTACGAACTCGACGCGATCGCCGCGGCGATCATCGGCGGCACGCTGCTCAGCGGCGGTCGCGGCACCATCGTCGGCGCCCTCTTCGGGGTGCTGGTCTTCTCCACCATCACCAACCTCTTCGCGATCAACAACCTCTCGACCGAGGTCCAGAACATGGTCAAGGGCGGCATCATCGTCGCCGCGGTCCTGATCCAGCAGTTCCGCTACCGCTCCCTCACCCAGCTCCTCAAGCGCTGACCCCTTGGGAGGAAGAATGCCCGCTCTCACTCGTAGGCGCGTCCTGTTCGGCGGCGCGGCCGTCGGCACCGGCGCCCTGCTCACCGCGTGCACGAGCAACACCCCGGAGAACAACACCCAGGTCAACACGAACGCCGGCGGCGGCGTCAACGCGGCCGCCGGCCAGAAAGTGATCATCGGCTTCTCCGCGCCGGCCGCCGACCACGGCTGGGTCGCCGCGATCACCAACAACGCCAAGGCGCAGGCCGCCACCTACTCCGATGTGGAATTCCGGGCGGTCGCGGCGGGCAACGACGCCGCCGCTCAGCGCGCGGCGATCTCGACCCTGATCTCGCAGAAGCCCACCGTCATCGTGCTGCTGCCACACGACGGCAAGGAGCTGAACTCGGCCGGCATCGAGGCGATGAAGGCCGGCATCCCGGTGGTCAATCTGGACCGCGCGTTCCCGTCGGCGAACGCCTACCGCCTGCAGATCAAGGGCGACAACTTCGGCATGGGTATCGCCGCCGGGACGTACATCGGCGAGCAGCTCAAGGCGAAGGGCGTCGGCAACCCGGTGATCGGCGAGATCCCCGGGATCGACTCGCTGGAGCTCACCCAGGAACGCTCGCAGGGCTTCCGGACGGCGCTGGCCACGTACGGGTTCCGGGTCGCGAACCGGCGCCCGGCCGAGTTCACCGCGGACTCCGGGCAGACCGCCGCGACCTCGCTGTTGCAGGCACTGCCCAAGATGGACGCCCTCTGGAACCACGACGACGACCAGGGCATCGGGGTGCTCGCCGCGATCAAGCAGGCCAATCGCACCGAGTTCTTCATGGTCGGCGGCGCCGGCTCCAAGGCGGCCATCGACGCCATCACGGCGGACAACAGCGTGCTCAAGGCGACGGTCACCTACAGCCCGTCGATGGCGTCCTCGGCCATCTCGCTGGCCCGGCTGATCGGCCAGGGCAAGGGCATGAGTGATCTGGTGGAACTGCAGGTTCCCAAGGAAATCACGCTCGCGTCAGAGACGATCACCAAGGACAACGCGGCGAAGTACGCCAAGCTGGGCTTCTAGGGGGACACATGTCGGGGCAGCTGCGGGTCGCCATGGTCGGCTACGCGTTCATGGGTGCGGCGCATTCGCAGGCGTGGCGCACTGTCAACCGGGCCTTCGACCTGCCGCTGTCGGCAGAGATGTCGGTGGTGTGCGGCCGCTCGGCCGGTGCGGTCGCGACCGCCGCCGCCACCCTGGGCTGGGCCTCGTCCGCCACCGACTGGCGGGCGGTCGTCGACCGCGACGACATCGACCTGATCGACATCTGTACGCCGGGTGACACGCACGCCGAGATCGCGTTGGCCGCGCTCGCCGCCGGCAAGCACGTGCTCTGCGAAAAACCGCTGGCCAACACGGTGGCCGAGGCACGGGAGATGGCCGCGGCCGCAACCCGGGCCCAGGCACAGGGCGTACGCGCAATGTGCGGCTTCAACTATCGCCGGGTGCCCGCCGTGACCCTGATGCGGCAGATGATCAGTGCCGGGCGGCTCGGCACGATCCGCCACGTCCGGGCCGTCTACCTGCAGGACTGGATCGTCGATCCGGAGTTCCCGCTGGTCTGGCGGCTGCGCAAGGAGGTCGCCGGGTCGGGCGCGCTGGGTGACATCGGCGCGCACATCGTCGACCTGACCCAGTTCGTCACCGGTCAGTCGATCACCTCGGTGTCCGCGCTGACCGAGACGTTCGTCCGGACCCGGCCGCTGCCCGCGGAGTCGGCTGGCCTGTCCGCCTCCGCCGCGGGAGCCGACCGGGGCGAGGTGACGGTCGACGACGCGGCGCTGTTCCTCGCCCGGCTGGACTGCGGAGCGGTGGCCACCTACGAGGCGACCCGCTTCGCCACCGGCCGTAAGAACACCATCCGGGTGGAGGTCAACGGCTCGCTGGGCACGCTGGCGTTCGACTTCGAGCGGATGAACGAGCTGGACTTCTACGACGCCACCCGGCCCGGCGCCGAACAGGGCTTCAGTCGCATCGTGGTGACCGAGCCGGAACACCCGTACATGGCCGCGTGGTGGCCGCCGGGCCATCCGATCGGCTACGAGCACTCGTTCACCCACGAGATCCGCGACCTGGTCGAGGCGATCGCCGAGGGCCGCCAGCCGACACCGTCGTTTCAGGACGCGTTGCAGGTGCAGCTCGTGCTGGACGCGGTGGCCCGCTCCGCCGAATCGGCCCAGTGGACGGAGGTGGAGCCGGCCCTCGAGCCGGTCTGACCATAGGCTGACGTCCGGGGAGCGGACCGGCCGGCGAGGGACGATGCGGTTGCGCCCCGCATCGGCCGACTGCACGCTCCGCGCGATACGACATTCTGCTCGTCCTGGCGGCCCGCCGGCCATCTATAGGGTGGCCGACCCCTCCGTGCGCGCCCGGGGAACTGTCCCTTGCGTGTCCGATCGTGCACATTGCGTACGTCGAGGGGTCTTCGTCGTTGTCTGGGCGCCGGTTTCCCGGGCCTTCGTCCGGCAGCTCACGGCGCCCGCTGGCGTCGTCGCTCGACCATCTCTCGGCGGTCGGCCGGGCCGGTTCGCGCCGCTCACCGGGTCGCACGACCGGTGCGCCGCTGATCCTCAGGACGCATGAATCTCGTATGCGTGGGCAGGTGATTCCACGGATGGAGGCGTCATGACAACCCGACGGCCCGCTGCGCGCGCGTCGAGCACCCGTGGCCGCATGGTCCATACTGGATCAGGAAGCACGCGCCAATGCACGTGCAGATGCACTGGCGCTTTCGTCCGGGGAGGACTCAGATGCGCCTGAGACACACTTCCGGCCGGATCGTGCACCTCAGTTGTGAGGTCGCCCCACGAGCGGTCAGCAATCTACCCGATCTGATCGCCCAGCTCGACCGGTTCGGAGCAGCCCGCGCCCGCCTCGGCGCCGACGCTCTGGGCGTCACCTTCTGGCTCCCCCCGGCCCTGGCAGCCACCCTCGCCGTCGACAGCCGCACCCGCACCCGGCTGCGCGCCGAACTCGACGCCCGCCGGCTCGACGTCGTCTCGTTGAGCGGCGGACCATTCGGCGAGGGGAGCACCAACGATCCCGGGCCCGCCTGGACCGAGCCGGCCCGCCGGGAGTACACCCTGGACCTCGCCCGCATCCTGCTCGACCTGCTCGACCAGGACGCGGTCCGCGGCGCGGTCAGCACCATCGGGCTCGGCCCGCGGGCCGGCTGGGCCGAGGCCGAGGAGCGGGCGGCGGCCGGCATCCTGCGCCGCCTCGCCGCCGGCCTGACCGACCTGGCCTGGCAGAACGGCCGCGCTATCCGGGTGGGCTTCCGGCCCGCACCCGGTCTCGTCCTGGATGGACCGGAGCAGACCGTCGCCGGGCTGTCCCGCACCGACAAGGACCGCCTCGGCGTCTGCTTCGACCTCGACAACGCCGCGCGCACCTGGCCCGACCCGGCTGCCGGCATCGAGACGATCACCGACGCCGGCCTGGGGATCGTCGAGGTACGCCTCACCGCGGTGCCCGGCTCGACCACCGAACCGTGGCGGGCCGGACTGCGCCAGCTCTTCGCTGCCAAGCCGCGTACCGAATACCTGACCCTGGTGGCGCGCGCGCCGGAGCAGCCGGTCGATCAGATCGCGGCCGACATCACGTACCTCCTCGCAGAGCTCGCCGCCGTCGGCCTCGCGCCGGAAAACGAGCCTTGCGCCGCCCGCTGAGTTGTCTAGAGTCGGTGATGGGAGCCGATTTCGCGGGAGGCGCAGACCCCATCGGCCGTCCTGACGGTGCGTCCCTGCCGGTTCCCCTCGCCGGCACCATGCGGCTGCGATGAGGGAGATTTCGATGGCGCGACCCATCACGCTTTTCACCGGCCAGTGGGCCGACCTACCGTTCGACGAGGTGTGCCGGTTGGCCGCCGAGTGGGGCTACGACGGCCTCGAAATCGCCTGCTGGGGCGACCACTTCGAGGTGGACCGGGCGCTCGCCGAGCCGGACTACGTCGACCGGCGGCGCGAACTGCTGGAAAAGCACAACCTCAAGGTGTACGCGATCTCCAACCACCTGGTCGGCCAAGCGGTCTGCGACCACCCCATCGACGAACGGCACCGTGCCATCCTGCCGGCGACCATTTGGGGCGACGGCGAGCCGGCCGGCGTACGCGAGCGGGCCGCCGATCGGATGAAGGACACCGCGCGTGCCGCCGCCCGCCTCGGGGTGCGGACCGTGGTCGGCTTTACCGGCTCGTCGATCTGGCACACCGTGGCGATGTTCCCCCCGGTCCCGCCCGCCATGATCGAGCGCGGCTACCAGGACTTCGCCGCCCGGTGGAACCCGATCCTCGACGTCTTCGACGAGGTGGGCGTCCGGTTCGCCCACGAGGTCCACCCCAGCGAGATCGCGTACGACTACTGGACCACCCACCGGACCCTGGAGGCGATCGGGCACCGGCCCGCCTTCGGCCTGAACTGGGACCCGTCGCACTTCGTCTGGCAGGACCTCGACCCGGTCAACTTCATCCTCGACTTCCGCGACCGGATCTACCACGTCGACTGCAAGGACGCGAAGGTGCGTACCGGCGACGGCCGACGCGGCCGGATGAGCTCCCACCTACCCTGGGCCGACCTGCGCCGGGGCTGGGACTTCGTCTCCACCGGGCACGGCGACGTGCCGTGGGAAGACTGCTTCCGGGCGCTCAACGCGATCGGCTACGACGGCCCGCTCTCCATCGAGTGGGAGGACGCCGGGATGGACCGCCTGATCGGCGCGCCGGAGGCGTTGCAGTTCGTCCGCCGGTTGGCCTTCGACCCCCCGACGGCCGCGTTCGACGCCGCCTTCTCGTCGTCCTAGGTTCGTCAACGGCGAAGGCCGCCCCCGGCGTGCCGGGAGCGGCCTTCCGCTGCGTCGCTGAGCAACAGATCAGTACGTGCTGCCGGTGGTCTTGCTGTTCGAGCCGGCGAGCGAGTCGGACGGCGCGGTCAGCGTCGCCGTGTCAGTGCCGCTGGTGTCGGCAACGTGCAGCTTCTCGCCGAGCTTGGACGTCTGCAGCTTGTCCTTGCTCTCCGAGTAGAGCTTGTTAGCCTGCGCCTGAGCCACACCGGCGGCCTCCTGCACCGTCGGGTGCTCCCACACCTTCTTGGCGTTGACCCGGATCTCCTCGTACTTCTCCCGCCCGGCACGGCTGCCCAGGACGAAGCCCGCCGCGAGACCGGTGATGAACATCAGCTTTCCGCGCATGATGGCGGCTCCTTCCGTTAGATGACGCGCGTGCGTCTGTGCCGCGGTCATACCCATCCTGCCCGCCCAGTACTCCTGCACCCTCGTTTCGACCCGGTTAATGAGGTCGTGTCCACCCGCCGAGACCCGCCGGGCAACCCCTTCGCGGCACCGGTCGCCGGTCATGTACTCTGTTCTCCGGTGCCGGGCGAGCTCGGCGCTGATTGATCCCCTGTAGCTCAATTGGCAGAGCAGCCGGCTGTTAACCGGCAGGTTATTGGTTCGAGTCCAATCGGGGGAGCGAGAAGTCCTGGGGCCTTCCTGTCCGCTTTGATGCGCGGACCGGGGAGGCCTTCTCTATGTCTATTCCGGGGGCCGAGCCCCCGGAAGCCCCGCGTTGCGGTGGGTGCGGTGGGTGCGTCTGTTGCGCTTCGTTCGCGTGTACGCCGGGTGCGTCTGTTGCGCTTCCTTCGCGTGTACGCCGAGAGGGCCGGTTGCGCTTCCTTCGCGTGTACGCCGGGAGGGCCGGTTGCGCTTTCCTTCGCGCGTACGCCGTCAGGCCGGTTGCGCTTTCTTCGCCTGTGCGGCCTAGGCGTGCCGGGGCTTGGTGGGGTACTCGGGCTGGGTGAACGTTTCTGCTGCCGGGGGCGGCGGGCGACGTTAGTCTGAGGCTTGCCTGTTTCGTCCCCTTGTGAGGTGCCCGTGTCGCAGCCTATTGAGGTGGACGTCGTCATCGTCGGCGGCGGACTCGCCGGACTCGCCGCTGCCCGCCGGCTGGACCGCGCCGGTGTCGAGTGGCTGCTGGTCGAGGCCGCCGACCGGATCGGCGGGCGGGTGGCCACCGACATCATCGACGGCTGGCGGCTCGACCGGGGCTTCCAGGTGCTCAACACGGCCTACCCGCGGGTGCCGGCGCTGGTGGACATCGATGCGCTGGACATGCGCTATTTCACCTCCGGCGTGCTGGTCCGCCGCGGCGGCGAGTTGCAGCGGCTCGGCAACCCGCTGCACGACCCGGTCGGCGCCGCGATGTCGCTCACCTCCAACGTCGGCACGCTCAGCGACCGGCTGAAGTTCGCCGCACTCGCCACCCGCTGCGCCACCCTGCCGGCTGCCCGGTTGTTGAGTGCCCGGGAGACAACCACCCAGGAGATGCTCCGCAAGGCCGGCCTGTCCCACCGGATGATCGAAGAGGTGCTGCGGCCGTTCATGTCCGGCGTCTTCGCCGACCGGTCGCTCGAGACGTCCAGCCACGTCTTCGCGATGGTGCTCCGCTCGTTCGCGCGCGGCCGGATAGGCGTACCCGCGGCGGGAATGGCAGCGTTGCCGGCGGCAATCGCCGGACCACTCCCTTACCCGCAGTTGCTGATCGGCGCGCGCACCCTCTCGATCGGCCCCGGCATGGTCGTCACCGACGGCGGCGAGATCCACAGCCGCGCGATCATCGTCGCGACCGACCCGACCACCGCCTCCACCCTCCTGCCGCAACTGCCGACGCCGGACATGCACGGCCTCACCACCTTCTACTTCGGCGCCGACCACGCCCCGCT
>DASWMR010000503.1:0-5467 GCA_036399635.1 Actinoplanes sp.
CTGATCGACGAGTTCGATCTGGTCGACTTCCTGCACATGCTCACCGATCGGACGGCCGACCTGGTCGGTGCCGCCGCCGTCGGCCTGGTCCTGGCCGACAGCGGCGGGCGCCTGGAGTTCATGGCGGGCTCCAACGAGAACGCCAAGCTCATCGAGCTGTTCCAACTGCAGGTCCACGAGGGTCCCTGCCTCGAGGCGTTCAGCACCGGGCAGCCGGTGATCAACGTAAACCTCAGCGAGGCTGCCTCCCGGTGGCCACGGTTCGCTCCGCGTGCCGCCGCCATCGGGTTCCAGTCCGTACACGCGTTCCCGATGCGGCTGCGCAGTCAGACCATCGGGGCGTTGAACGTCTTCGGCGACACCGCGAGCGGCGACTTCGACGGTGCGGACGTGCCGATCGTGCAGGCTCTCGTCGACGTCGCCGCGATCGCGTTGCTGCAGGAACGCGCCATCCACCGCGGCGAAGTCCTGACCGAGCAGCTCCAGGGCGCCCTGAACAGCCGGATCGTGATCGAACAGGCCAAGGGTGCCGTTGCCCAGCTCCACCAGGTCAGCGTCGACGAAGCATTCGTCCGGATCCGCGCGTACGCCCGGCGCAACAACAAGAAGCTCATCGAGGTCGCGGGCGCCATCGTCACCGGCCACACCGCGATTCCGGTACGCAGCTGACCAGCGCCCATCAGACCACGGCTGCTCAGCGGCCGACGCGCTGGCGCCACCCGGCGAGCACCACCTCGGCCGACTCCGGCGCCGGGTGGGCGACGCTCAGGTAGTCGCGGACGGCCCGGTTCGAGGTCTGCTCGCACCGGTCGATGCCGGACACCAGATCCTGCGGGACGACGTAGTGATAGCCGCGTTCCTCGGCGCCCAGCACCGCGTACAGCACGCAGCACTGCAACTCGACGCCGCCGATCACCAGGCCGTCGATGTCCCAGCCGGCCAGGGTGTCGAGGAACTCCGGGCTCTGCCAGACGTCGAACCGGTACTTGCGCACCACCCGGGCACCGGCCACCGGCTCCACCGCCAGCTCCACCCCGGGCGACCCGGGCAGGCACATCCGGCTGTCCTCCTCCCAGCGCCGCTGTCGCGCGGTCAGGCGGCTCAACTCAAGCGTCTGCTGTGTGTAGACGACCCGGGCACCCAGCTCGGCCGCCTCGGCGGCGAACCGGTTGGCGCGCACCGCCGTCCGGGTGTTGGCGGCCGTGCCGGCCGGCCCACAGAAGTCCCGCTGAAAATCGACAAGGACGACCGCGACCCGGCGCGGCTCGAGCTCCAGCAGCTGTTCCAAGCGGCTATTCATGCCCGCTAGGAAAGCACGGCGCCGCTCACTCAGGACAACGGCTGCAGGTATCCGTTCACCGTCCAGTTCCCGACCCGTACCCCGTGCCTGATGCCCTCCCGGACCGCCTTGCGGAAGTGGAAGCCGACCAGGATCCGCGAGGTCCCGTTCTCCGCCGACGCCTGGCTGAACGACGCGTACCGCCGCAGCACGGGCGAGGTGTCGGCGCAGGTCTGCCCGGACGGCTCACTCCGACCCGGTACGTCGAAGTCCGGCGGCGGTTCTCAAATTCATCTCTCGGCCTTCCGCTCACCCCGGGCCAGCGTGATCACCACCGTCGTGCCGGCGCCGGGCGCCGGGAGCATCGTCAGGTCGCCGCCGGCGTCGGTGACCGCCTCGGTCAGCAGCCGCAGCCCCATGTGCCCGGTGCGTTCGGTGCTGCCCTGGTCGAAGCCGATGCCGTTGTCGGCGACGGTGAGGACGACCCGATCCGCCGTGACCGCCACGGTGACCGCGACCTCGGTGGCGGCGGCGTGCTTGAACACGTTGTGCAGCAGCTCGCGGCACGCCCGGTAGAGCACCTGCACGGCGAGGTCGGGCAGGTCGGCGGTGTCGTCCACCGAGATCGACACGGTCACCCCGGCCTCGGTCAGCTGCCCGGCCAGGCCGGCGATACCCAGCTCCAGGCTCTCACCGGTGAGCTGCGGCGGGGCGAGGTCGATCATCGTCTTGCGCAACTGCTGCACGTCCGCCTGGACCAGTGCGGTCACCCGGGCGATCGACGGACCGGCCGGGTGCCCGGCCGGCAGCTGGCGTTCCACCGACTCCAGCAGGTAGACCGCGCCGGACAGATCCTGCACCACGCCGTCGTGCAGGTCGCGCGCGATGCGCCGGCGTTCGAGTTCGGACGAGGTCACCGCGTGTTCCAGGAGCCGACGGTGCTCGCCGTGCGCCCGGTCGAGCCGCCGCGCGACGGCCAGCGCGAGGGGCAGCTGCAGCAGTTGCAGCGCGACGATGGTGACGACCGCGAGCGGGGTGAACTCCCGGGCGATGGCGGCCGCGTCGACGTCCACCGGGTGCGCCGGGAAATAGGTCTCCACCAGCAGCGGCCGTCCCGTCACGTCGTGAATGCCGGCATAGGTCTCGACAAGCCGGCCCAACGGCGTCTCGAGGTGGTTCTCCGGCCGGGTCAGGTTGGCCATCTCGGCCTCGGCGCCGTCCGAGCCGAGCAGTTCTCGGCTCTCGTGGCCGAGCTCGAAGACGGTACCGATCAGCGCGGGGGCGTCGGAGTAGACGATTCGCCCCTCCGCGGTCCACACCTTGACGCGCAGGATCGATCCGTCCCGCATCCGCGGGCGCACGGCCTGATCGAGCACGGTGATGGCGGCCGGATCGCCGCGCTGCAACCCGGCCGTGCACAGCGGGGCCACCACCTGCGAGGCGAAGGCGCTTCCGGCCCGGGCGGCGGCGGCGATCGCCTGCACCTGCGCAACGTGGACGCTCCAGGCGACGGCGCCGGCACCGACCAGCACCATGGCGAGCGCGCTGAGCACGAGAAACCAGACCAGTGCCCGGCGTGACTCCGTCCCGGCGAGTCGGCGCGCGTCCATGATCACCATTCTCGCCCGCCTGCGGCGCACGATTCACCGACTTCGCCCAGGTGGCGGCTTTTCACGGGTCCGGGTGCGGTTCCTCCGGTACGCCACCACGCGCGCACGCCTGCGGGCGTACCGACTGGTTTTCTGCCGCTACCGTGAGGCCGGCGCCGCAGGCCTCTGCCCCCGAGGCCTCTACCCCGAGATCTTTACCGCGCCGCTGCCCCCGAGGCGCGACAGCGGGCGCCGGGGCGCCGGGCGGGCCGCGCCCGCAGGATGCGCCGGAACAGGTCGCCGGTCGCCGGCGTGGGGACGGCACCGCGCTCGTCGGCGAGGATCTGGCGGCACATGTGGAAGCTGCGCAACGCTCCGGTCCGGTCGCCCGCGGCGTGCTGAGCCGACATCCGCGCCCGCCAGGCGATCTCGGCCGCCGGATCGAGGTCGGTGGCGAGGGTGCTGTGCTGGATAGCCCGTTGGATCGCCCCGACGGTGAGGGCGTGCCGGGCCGCGCCGGTCGCCGCGGCGACCACCCGATCCCGGTAGCGGGCGCGGGCTTCGGCGGCCCAGGCCTGGCCGCCCTCGGTGGCGAACGGGAGGCGCCGGGCCAGGTCGCCGGCGCGCTCGAGCAGCGGCAGCGCCTGCCCGGCCGGCAGCCGGCAGGCACGCTCGAAGAGCTCGTCGAAGTCCCAGAGGTCGACGGCGACCCGGGCCGGGTCGAGGCCGTAGCCGCCGGGCAGCACCTGCACGACCGGGCCGAGGCGGTCGCACAGCTCGGCGACGTGGCCGGCCAGGATCGCCCGATGGCCCAGCGGGGCGTCGCCGTCCCAGAACAGGTCGGCGAGGGTGGAGGTGCTGAGCGTGCGGTGCACGGCCAGCAACTGCAGGACCCGCCAGTGGTCGGCTCCGTCAAGGTAGATCTCGCCCGCCGCGGTGTGCACCCGGCCGGTGCCGAACAACCGAATCTCGATCATTTCGCCCCCATCACTGTCAGTGAGGAACTCTGCCTTCGTGGACGCCATGGCGCGAGCCGGAGGTGAGGGGTGGCCGGGCACCCAAACTTGGGGGTACGCATCGGGGCAAAGGTGCAAAGCGGGATAAAGTCAACGAATGGCGGAGGCGGCGCAGGAGGTAATCACCGTGCTGGTGGTCGACGACCATCAGACCTTCGCCGAGCTGCTGGCCATCGCGCTGCAGAGCGAGCCCGGGCTGAGCTTCGTCGGGCACGCCCAATCCAGCGCCGAGGCCCGGGAGCTGGTCGAAAGGCTGCGCCCCGACGCCGTGCTGATGGACGTCGAGCTGCCCGACGTCGACGGCATCAGGACGACCGAAAGCCTGATGAATGATCACCCTGCGTTACGGGTGATCGTGCTGACCGCCCATGCGGAGCCGTTGCTGGTGTCCCGCGCGGTGGCCGCGGGCGCCTGCGGCTTCCTGCCCAAGGGCGGCGCGCTGGGCGACGTGCTGCAGGCGCTGCGCACGGCCCATCGCGGCGGCATGGCGATCCCCGCGCACCTGCTGTCCGGCGCCCTCAACCCCGCCGCCCCGCGCGCCGCGCCCACTCCGGCGGCACTGCTCACCGGCCGGGAACGCGACGTTCTGCAGCTCATCGCCCTCGGCCGCGACGCCCGCGCGATCGCCAACGAGCTGGGCATCAGCCTGCACACCTGCCGCGGCCACGTGAAGAGCATCCTCGCCAAGCTGGACGCGCACAGCCAGCTGGAGGCCGTCATGAAGGCGATCCGCACCGGCCTGCTGGACTCCCCCGGCTGATGCCGCGGTCGGCGCGATCCCGCAGCGCTTGCGCGGGCTCGGGCTGTCTGCGCTGGACATCTACTTCTCGAGGCCCGCGGTGTCGACGCCGAGCCGGCGCTCGCGACACTAGGGCAACGTGACTTGGACGCCGCCGGATAAGTAGGAGTCGTGCAGTTCCACGGTGGTCAGCTTGGTGCCCTTCGGGACGTCGAACACGATCTTTCCGCTTACCTTGACGCCTGGGTCGATCTTGCGCAGGAAGGTCTGCGTGTCCCGGTTGGCGAGCAGACCGGCGAGTTCGTCGTTGCCGAACTGGGTGCCGGTGGCGTCGGCCACCTTCTGCACTTGGCCCAGGAAGAACTTGGGTCGGTCCGCGATGTTGCGGATCGACAGACTGACCACGCAGTAGGTGCCCGCCGCGGTGCGCTTCAGGTGTTCGAGGCCGATGGTGGATCGCGAGCAGTCCACGCGGGAAACGACGAACTCGAACTTGCCGTCGCGCACCGGGTCGCCGAGCCCGGGCGGCGCCTCGACCACCGGTGGTGCTTCGAGCGCCGACGGAACCTCGGCCGCCGGCGTGGCCGGTGCGCTGCGTCCCGCCGGGCGGTCGACGGCCGCGGGGGAGTTGTCGCGCCCGCGATTCTCCGCGGCAGCGCCCACCCCGAAGAGAACGATCATCGCGGCGATGGCGGCCACGGCGGCGAGCGCCGGGCCCAGCGGTGATCCGGTCCGGGTCTTCCGCACCGGGCGCGGCCCGGCTCGCCGGCGTGGCGGTGGCTGATTGAGTGACATGTCCGCTCCAAGGAACGACAGACGGCCACCTTCACTGTCGACCCGGCAG
>DASWMR010000504.1:0-2477 GCA_036399635.1 Actinoplanes sp.
GGCGTCACCGCCGCAGCGTCGCCGCCTCGGACAACCCCCTCGCCCCCGGCCGATGCCACCGCCGCAGCCTCGCCCCCGGCCGATGCCACCGCGGTCGCTTCGTCTCGGACTGATCGGGCCGCCTTACGGCGCCGGCCCCGCCGCACAGAGCCGTCGCGCTGGCCCCCCACCGGAATGCCGGTCGCCGCCGGCCGCTCGTCGTTGCCTGGACGCGGGCCGCCCACCGGAGCGCCGGTCGCCGCCGGCCGCTCGTGGTTGCCCGGACGCGGGCCGCCCACCGGAATGCCGGCCGTCGGCCGCTCGTCGTTGCCCGGCCCGGGGGCACCGGCGGCCGGGGACGGTTGCGGGCCGGAGCCGGCGAAGCTCATCGGGCGGCCGCCTCCGCGGTTGCGGGCTCGCCGACGGCTAGGCCGCCGAACAGGTCGCTCTCCCACCGGTGCGGGCCCTCGCCCGGGCCGCGCTCGCCCTTGGCGATCGTGAAGTACTCGACGCCCATGAACTCGCCGCCGAAGTCGCCGGCGATGCCGTAGAGCCAGGAGTCGTCCGGGATCTGGGTGGCGTGCGCGCGCATCGCCGCCACCTTCTGCTGGTAGTAGTCGGTGCCGTCGATCCGGGCGGCGATCTCGTCGTCGGGGTGGCCGAACGGAAGGTCCTCGACCCGCTCGACCCCGGCGAACGGGTTGTCGGAGAGCTGACGGAACGCCTCCATCCCCTCCCGCAGCACGCTTGCCGGCATCGCCGTCCAGTAGATCTTCGCCGGGGCGTCCGGCCCGGCCAGCTCGGCCGCGCGCATGGCGACCCGGTGCGCCTGGATGTGGTCCGGATGGCCGTAGAACCCGTTCGGGTCATAGGTGATCATGACCTGCGGGCGTACCTCTCGGATGGTCTCGAGCAGGAGGCCGGCGGCCTCCTCCAGGTCGGCCTGCCAGAACGCCCGGGGGTGGTTGTTGGTCGGCAGGCCCATCATGCCGGAGTCGCGGTAGCGACCGGCACCGCCGAGAAAGCGATGGTCGGTGACGCCGAGCGCGGCGCAGGCCCGCTGCAACTCGGCAATCCGGTACCCACCGAGCTGGTCGGCCTGGGTGGCCTCGAGCCGGGCGAGCGCCGGCACGTGGATCTCACCCTCCTCGCCGAGGGTGCAGGTCACCAGCGTGACCTGGGCGCCGCCGGCAGCGTAATGGGCCATGGTCGCGCCGGTGCCGGTGACCTCGTCGTCGGGATGGGCGTGCACCAGCAGCAGCCGGCGCGCGGGCAGGGCGTCAGTCACGGGCGCCACTCTACGCGGGGGCGCCGACAGTTTTCCGGCGCCGGGCTGTGGGGTTTGCGAGGCGGAAGTGTGCCTTGATCAGCGATGCTGTCCGAGTGGATTACCCCGGACTCGCCGGTCGCACCGGCCACTTCGGCTTCGGTGCCCCGCGGTCCGTGACGGTCGGCGCGGACGGCTCCCGGGTCGTGTTCCTGCGCTCGGCCGGGCCGGCCGAGCCGGACGCCGCCCTGTGGGTGCTCAACGTCGCCACCGCCACCGAGATCAGAATCGATTCAGGCCCGGTACGCGCGTACGCAGTAGATCGCGAGGCCAGGGTCGCCGCCTTCGCCCGCGATGGCCGACTGCACCGGGCCGATCTGATCGGCGGCGAGGTGCGAGTGGTGCCGACCGACGAGGCGGTGGAGGACCCGCGGCCGGGCCCGGACGGGAACAGCATCGGTTACGTCAGCCGCAACGGCGGCGCGACGTCGCTGCGCGTGGTCGACCGGGACGGCGACCGGCTGCTGGCCGGCGAGCCGGGCAACGCGTGGCGCGAGCACGGCGGGCTGATCACCTGGGGGGTGCCCGACCCGGCCGCGATCCGGTTCGGCCGGGACCGCGGCTGGTGGTGGTCGCCGGACGGCAGCCGGATCCTGGCCGCCCGGACCGCCGCCTCGACCAGCCTGCATCTGCTCGACCTGGACCTGGGCTGGGTGGACGTGCACTGGGACCGGGAGACTTACCCGTACGTGATCAACGTGCGCTGGGGCGACGGCGGCGGCCCGTTGATCACTGTGTTGCGCCGGATGCAGCAGCACGGCCTGGTGCTGGCGATCGAGCCGCGCACCGGGGAGACCCAGGTGCACGCCGAGCTGGCCGACGCACGCTGGGTGGAGCCGATCGACGGCACCCCGCGTTACCTGCCGGACGGCCGGGTCCTGGTCGGCGGCGAGCTCGCGCACGACGGCTTCGACGCGCGCTGCCTCTTCGCTGACGGCACCCTGCTGACTCCCCCAGGCCTTTACGTACGCCGAGTGGTCGGCACGCTCCCGCGGGTAGGTGTGCATTCCGGAACGCCCGACCTGATCGTCGAGGGCACCGACGGCGATCCAGCCGAACAGTCGGTCTTCCGGGTGCCCACGGCGCTGGGCAGCGGGCCCGCCGAGGCCCGCGAGATCACCGTGACCACCGGCTGGCACCGCGCCGAGGCCGGCGGCGACGTGCTCGTCCT
>DASWMR010000505.1:0-1709 GCA_036399635.1 Actinoplanes sp.
AGTACCCGGGCTCTCATGCGGTCCAATATTGCACTGTCCTCCCGAACCCTGCGCACCCCGGGGCCGATCATGCGCCGACGATCCTGTGTGGCAGCCTACGCGAAGAGGGCCCGGCCCCAGAAGTCGTCGGCTCCGGACACCCCCGGTGGGCAGGCGAACAGGCCGCTGGACACGTGCCGGATGTACTCGTTCAGGGCGTCGTGCCGCGCCAGGTTGTGCTGAACCGGGACGAACGCGGTGCGCGGATCACGCTGGTACGCGATGAAGAACAGCCCCGCGTTCAGCCGGCCGAGCCCGTCGGAACCGTCCACGAAGTTATAGCCGCGGCGCAGCAGCCGAGCACCCTTGTTGGTGCTGGGGTGTGCGAGGCGTACGTGTGCGTCTTCCCGGATCAGCGGATCGCCGGCGCCGTTCCGTGCGACCAGGTCGATCTCGTCGAACTCCTTGGCCCGGCCCATCGCCGCGCCCTCGCCCTTGGTCCGCCCGACGATGTCCTCCTGCTCGCCGAGGGAGGTGCGGTCCCACGACTCGATGAGCATCCGAATCTTGCGGGTCACCAGGTACGACCCGCCGATCATCCAGTCCGGGCCGTCCCCGGGCTGGACCCACAGATGGCTGCGGAGCAGGTCGGTCTCCTCGGCCTTCAGGTTCGCCGTGCCATCCTTGAACCCGAACAGGTTGCGCGCCGTCGCCTGGGTGGTCGACGTGGACGAGGTGCGCCCGAAGCCGAGCTGGGACCAGCGGACGCTGACCACACCCATGCCGATCCGCGCCAGATTGCGGATCGCGTGCACGGCGACCTGCGGATCGTTCGCGCATGCCTGCACGCAGATGTCACCGCCGGAGATGGCCGGGTTGATCGTGTCGCCGGTGAAGTGCGGCAGGTCGGCGAGCGCAGCCGGCTTGCGGGCCGCAAGCCCGAAGCGGTCCACGCCACGCGCGTCGCGGAACAGAGTCGGTCCGAATCCGACGGTGAGGGTCAGGCCGGACGGCGGCAGTCCGATCGCCTCGCCGGTGTCGTCCGGCGGCGCCTCCAGGATGCCCGCGGTGGCACCGATCTCGCCGGCGTCCCGGCCGGCGGTCATCCGCGCGGCCGCCGCGGACCAGTCCTGGAGCAGCCGGACAAGTTGCTCGCGGTCCTTGGTGAGCACGTCGAACGCGACGAAATGCAGCCGGTCCTGTGCCGGCGTGACGATGCCGCCCTGCACCGCGCCGTGGAACGGGACCGCGCCGGAGGCTGCACCCGCCACCGCCGGTTGCTCGTCCGCGGCGGCCCGAACCAGCATGCCGCCGACCGCCGTGGCGCCGGCGATCCCGGCCACGCCGGCGCCGGCCAGCCCGATGGCCCGCCGGCGGGAAACTGAATTCTGAGACATCGGCCGCTACTTCTGCGCGATGACGCCGGCGATTTTGCTGATCGGCTCGGCAAGCGCGTTGATCACGTCGGACAGCCCCTTCAGCTCGGCCTCACTCAGGTCGGTCTGCAGCCTCCACCCGTCGCCGGACCGATACTTCGCCAGCTCGGTGTCGACGTTGGTGAAGGCGGTGTCGATCTGCTTCACCAGCTCGGGCTTGCGCTGTTCGAGCGCCGGTCGCAGGGCCGCGACGGCAGCCTGCGAGCCGTCCACGTTGGCCGCGAAGTCCCACAGGTCGGTGTGCGAGTAGCGGTCCTCCTCGCCGGTGATCTTGCTGTTCGCGACCTCGTCGAG
>DASWMR010000506.1:0-2302 GCA_036399635.1 Actinoplanes sp.
CAAGCAGATGGCCGAGCTGGGCGCGATGGCCACCTCGGCGGCGAACGTGCGGATCTTCTCGGACGACGGGCACTGCGTCGCCGACCCGCGCCTGATGCGCCGCGCCCTGGAATACGTGAAGGCGTTCGACGGGATCATCGCCCAGCACGCCGAGGAGCCCCGGCTCACCGAGGGCGCGCAGATGCACGAGGGCGAGGTCAGTACCCGGCTGGGCCTGACCGGCTGGCCGGCCGTCGCCGAGGAGGCGATCATCGCCCGGGACGTGCTGCTCGCCGAGCACGTCGGCAGCCGACTGCACGTCTGCCACGTCTCGACGGCGGGCTCGGTCGAGGTGCTGCGCCAGGCCAAGGCCCGCGGTGTCCGGGTCACCGCCGAGGTCACCCCGCACCACCTGCTGCTCACCGATGAGCTCGCGGCGTCCTACGACCCGGTCTTCAAGGTCAACCCCCCGCTGCGTACGGCGTCCGACGTCGCCGCCCTGCGCGAGGCGCTGATCGAGGGCGTCATCGATGTCGTCGCCACCGACCACGCGCCGCACGCCGTGGAGGACAAGGAATGTGAGTGGGCGTACGCCCGGCCGGGCATGGTGGGCCTCGAGACGGCCCTGCCCGTCGTCCTCTCCGTCCTCGGTGAGCAGTGGGAGCTGATCGCCGAGCGGATGTCGCGGGCCCCGGCCCGGATAGCCGGCTTGACCGGGCACGGCAACGACCTCACCGCCGGTTCGCCGGCCAACCTCACGCTGGTGGACCCGTCCGCCCGCAGGGTCGTCGACCCGGGCGAGCTGGCGAGCCGCAGCCGCAACACACCGTACGCGGGCACCACCCTGCCGGGTCGCATCGTCGCGACCTTCCTCCGGGGCGAGCCGACGGTCCTGGACGGGAAGGCAGTCAAGTGAATTCCGATTTTTCTGGTTTGCGGCGAAGCCGCTCCGAAGGCTCCGGCAAATCGATCCTCGTGCTGGAGGACGGGCGGACGTTCCACGGCATCTCCTACGGCGCGCCGGGCGAGACGTTCGGCGAGGCCGTGTTCACCACCGGCATGACCGGTTACCAGGAGACGCTGACCGACCCGTCGTACCACCGGCAGGTGGTGGTGCAGACCGCGCCGCAGATCGGCAACACCGGGGTGAACGAGGAGGACGACGAGTCCTCGCGCATCTGGGTCGCCGGGTATGTGGTCCGCGACCCGGCGCGTCGCCCGTCCAACTGGCGTTCGACCGGTGACCTGGGCGAGCGGCTCGCCGCCGAGGGCATCGTCGGGATCAGCGGCATCGACACCCGGGCGCTCACCCGGCACCTGCGCTCGCGGGGCGCGATGCGGGTCGGCGTGTCGTCGGTCGACCTCGATCCGCAGTCGCTGCTCGAGCGCGTCCGGTCCGCACCTCAGATGACCGGCGCTGATCTCTCCGCCGAGGTGTCCACCGGTTCGCGCTACACGATCGCTGCCGAGGGCGAGCACCGCTACACGGTCGCCGCCCTGGATCTGGGCATCAAGCGCAACGTCTCCCGGCGGCTCGCGGCCCGCGGGGTCACCACGCACGTCTTCCCGGCGACCGCGACCATCGACGAGCTGCTCGCGGTGAGCCCGGACGCGGTCTTCCTCTCGCCCGGCCCGGGCGACCCGGCCACCGCGGACGGCCCGGTCGCGTTGGCCCGCGAGGTGCTGCGCCGCGAGACGCCGCTGTTCGGCATCTGCTTCGGCAGTCAGATCCTCGGCCGGGCGCTCGGTTTCGGCACCTACAAGCTGGGCTACGGCCACCGCGGCATCAACCAGCCGGTGCTCGACCGGATCACCGGCAAGGTCGAGGTCACCTCGCACAACCACGGCTTCGCGGTCGACGCGCCGCTGAACCAGGTGATCGACACCGACTTCGGCGGGGTCGAGGTGTCGCACGTCTGCCTCAACGACAACGTGGTCGAGGGCCTGCGGGGCCTTGACGTTCCCGCCTTCACCGTCCAGTACCACCCGGAGGCCGCCGCCGGCCCGCACGACGCCGACTACCTGTTCGACCGCTTCGTGGAACTTGTGGAACGAACCGGCAAGCAGAGCGTCGAGCTCGTGGATCGCGTCGAGAAGAAGGGCTGACGCTGATGCCGAAGCGTGAAGATCTGAAGCACGTCATGGTGATCGGGTCCGGCCCGATCGTCATCGGTCAGGCTTGCGAGTTCGACTACTCCGGCACCCAGGCGTGCCGGGTGCTGCGCGCCGAGGGGCTGCGCGTCTCGCTGGTCAACTCCAACCCGGCCACGATCATGACCGACCCGGAGTTCGCCGACGCCACCTACGTCGAGCCGATCACCCC
>DASWMR010000507.1:0-4670 GCA_036399635.1 Actinoplanes sp.
AGCGAGTTGGGCCGGTACGGTGCGACCCCGGCGTGCACGGCGTGCTGGTGGAAGCCGTCACGCAGCATGTCGTTGACCGGCGCGTGGGTCCGGTTGATCGGGATCTGCGGGAAGTTCGGCCCGGCCAGCCGGGTGAGCTGCGTGTCGATGTACGAGAAGAGCCGTCCCTGCAGCAGCGGGTCGTTGGTGACGTCGATGCCCGGCGGCAGGTTGCCGAGGTGGAACGCGACCTGCTCGGTCTCGGCGAAGAAGTTGGTCGGCGTCCGGTCGAGGACCAGCTTGCCGACCCGCTGGACCGGGGCGAGCTCCTCCGGCACGATCTTGGTGGGGTCGAGCAGGTCGATGCCGGCGAAGGTCTCCTCCTCGTTGTCCGGAAAGACCTGGATGCCCAGCTCCCACTCCGGGAACGCGCCGGCCTCGATCGCGTCGTACAGGTCCCGGCGGTGGAAGTCGGGGTCCACGCCGCTGAGGATCTGCGCCTCCTCCCAGGTCAGCGAGTGCACGCCGAGCTTGGGCTTCCAGTGGAACTTGACCAGCGAGGTCTCGCCGGCCTCGTTGAGCAGGCGGAAGGTGTGGACCCCGAAGCCCTCCATGGTCCGGTACGAGCGGGGGATGCCCCGGTCGGACATGTTCCAGATCGTGTGGTGCTGTGCCTCGGTGTGTAGTGAGACGAAGTCCCAGAAGGTGTCGTGCGCGCTCTGGGCCTGCGGGATCTCCCGGTCCGGGTGGGGCTTGCCGGCGTGGATGATGTCCGGGAACTTGATGGCGTCCTGGATGAAGAAGACCGGGATGTTGTTGGCGACCAGGTCGAAGATGCCCTCGTCGGTGTAGAACTTCGTCGCGAAGCCGCGGGTGTCACGGACCGTGTCGGCCGAGCCGCGGGAGCCCAGAACGGTCGAGAAGCGTACGAAGACCTGGGTTTCCTTACCCTTCTTCAGGAACCCGGCCCGGGTGACCGACTCGGCGGTGCCGTACGCGGTGAAGGTGCCGTGCGCGCCGGTGCCGCGGGCGTGGACGACCCGCTCCGGGATGCGCTCGTGGTCGAAGTGGGTGATCTTCTCGCGGAAGTGGTGGTCCTGCATCAGCAGCGGGCCGCGGGGCCCGGCCTTCAGCGAGTGATCGGTGTCGCGGAGCCGGACACCGTGCGCGGTGGTGAGGAACGAGCCCTGCTGACCCTTGGCGGTCGGTGGCAGGCCGGTCTTCTCGCCGGTGGGCGTGACCGTGGCCGGCGTGCCCTGCTCGGACTTGGGCGGCAGCGGGCCGTGCGGCGTGGTCGGCTCCTCGAGGGTGGGAGTGCCGCTGCCCGGCGATCCTGGAACGTCCGGCGTCAGGGCATCGCTGACCTTGGCCGCCGCGGCCTCCACGACGTCCTTGACGATCTCTACGGGCTTACGTGAATCCATGGTGAGCGTCCCTTCGGAATGGCAGAGCAAGTCTCCGCTACCCCAAACAGTGACCGGACAAACGCCATGAACTACCCCGTTTGGGGCTGGCATTACCGGCCAGGCTGCGCAATCACCTTCACCGAGCCCGGCTCGCGAGTGCCGGCGGTCTGCTCGTGGACGGCGACGTACTCGCAGAACGCGCCGTCGATCGGCGGGGTGCCGAAGAACCGCATCGGGGAAAACCCGCGCGACCGCCGAGGGCCATGCTGGCGGAACCCCATTGCCGCGGAGCCACCGGCTCCGGCGGCGACCATCGCTGCTGCTGGGCGGCGGCCGGCATGCCCGGGACCGGGTACCGGCGGAGCCGCTCCCGAGGGGCCGGCCGACAATTCCCAGACAACCCCGGTGCCAGGTGATCCAACCGGGGCCGGACTCACGTATTTCCTGGTACAGGGCGTGTCGACGATGACCGGCAGACCGGAAATCCCAGCCCGTGGTCGGGCCACGGCGGACACGCAGACGTGGAAGGGGATCAGCATGCTCGCCGCTTCTCGGCCGTTCTCGTGGCATCGCCTCTGGGGGCCCGCGCTCGCCGCCGCGGCGCTCCTCCTGTTCGACGCGGGCCGGGCCCAGGCCGCCGAGCCGGGGGTACCGGTGCCGCCCGGCGAACTGCTCGGCGACCGCAACACCGGCGACGTCTTCGACGCCGACCGGGACTTCGTGATCAAGGTGCGGCTGGCCGGGCTGTGGGAGATCCCGGCCGGCGAGATGGCGCAGAAGAGGTCGAACGATCCCCGGATCCAGGAGATCGGCCGGACCATCGCCGCGCAGCACGTGGTGCTCGACAAGCTCGACCGGGCGGCGGCGAAGAAGCTGGGCATCAGCCTGCCGAGTCGGCCGAACAGCGACCAGCAGGGCTGGCTCGGCGAGATGCGGGAGGCCGAGGGCGAGGAGTTCGATCAGATCTACGTCGACCGGCTCCGCGCGGCACACGGCAAGATCTTCCCAGCGATCGCCACCATCCGTACGAGCACCCGCAACGACACCGTCCGCAAGCTGGCCCAGCAGGCGAACCAGTTCGTGATGACGCACCTGACGTTGCTGGAGAGCAGCGGCCTCGTCGAATACGAGGCACTGCCCACCGCGCCCGCGCCGGCGCCCGCTGCCAGCAGCAAGACGGCGACCGGAACGGTCCTGGCAAACTCGACGACGCCCGCGCCGGGCCGGGCGACCATCGGCCTGCTACTGGCTGTGCTCGGCGCCGCGCTGGCAGGCGCCGTCTACGCGGTGCGCCGCGCCGGGTCGCGGCGGCGGCCGCAACGCCAACACACCGAGTGGCGCGCGGACTACTGAGCTCCGCGCGCCACTCGGTGTGCTAAAAGGTCAGCCGCCGGGTCTGCCCGGTGCGGGCACGGTCGGCTGGCCCGGCAGGGTGGGTTGGGCGCCCTTGCCGTTGCTGACCTGGATGCTCACCGCGCCGTTCTTGACGGTGCGGCCCTCCGGGTCGGTCCCGGCCGCGGTGCCCACGGGGCAGGTCGAGTCGACGTCGGGGCCGATCGAGACCGAGAACCCGGCATCGGCCACCCGGCTCTGGGCACTGGCGAGCGAGTCGCACTTGACGTCCGGGATGCGGCGCTGATCCCCGTACACGAGTTTGCGGTTCACCGGTTTCTTGAACTGGACCTCCGGCCGGCCCTTCATGTAGTCGGCCAGGGTCCGGTAGACGGCCGGGTTGACCTGGTCGTGCTGGAGCCGGTCCGAGTGGTTCTGGTAGTCCGGGTTGACCAGGTAGCCGGCGACGACCAGCGAGGTGGTGCCGGCGATCAGCGAGGCGGTCTTGTCCTCGTCGGTGGTGCCGGTCTTGCCGAACACCGGGTGGCCGACCACGCCGCGGGTGACCCGGGCGGTGGCGCCGTTGCAGCTGCCGAGCTGTGCCGAGTCGCCCACCGGGCACCGGGTCACGTCGAGCACGGCGCGGGCCACGTCCTTGCTTGTCGCCCGGGTGCACTCCGGCTTGCCGATGTCCAGCTTCTCGCCGTCCCGGCTAGTGATCTGCTCGATCGGGGTGGGCTGGCAGTACATCCCGTCGCCGGCCAGCGTGGCGTAGGCGTTGGCCATGTCCAGGGGGGTCGACGACGAGACACCGAGCGTGAAGGCACCCCACTGGTGGGCCCGGCCGGGTGAGGCCAGCTCGGCGTCCTGGGGCGCCCGGAACTGCACGCCGAAGCGCTTCGCGACCCCGACCACGTTCTCGGCGCCGACCCGTTCCTCGAGCGGCACGAAGTACGTGTTGATCGACTTACCGAACCCGGTCCACATGTTGTAGATGCCCTCGCCGCCGCCACCGGAGTTCTGCGGACACCAGAAGTGCGTACCGTCGCAGGCCGAGTCGTTGCCCTGGTCGATGATGTATCCCGACCGGTACCGCTTCTCCGCCTTGATCGTGTACGCCAGGGGGTAGCCCTTCTCCACGGCGGCCACCAGCGTGAACATCTTCATCACCGAGCCGGCCTGGTAACCGGTGATGCCGCCGCCGCCGGTCAGCAGCGGGTTGGTGGTGTTCGGATAGGAGCCGCGCTCGCCCTTGCGCTGCTTGCTCGGGTCTGAGGACGGCTTGTTCTGCGGGTTATCCGGATCGTCGAGTTTGTACCTGCGGTTCGCCGCCAGCAGCCGGACCTTGCCGGTGCCGGGCTGGACAGCGGCCAGCAACAGCGCGTTCTTGTTCTTCTCGGCGATCAGGTCGGCGATCCGCTTGCGGGCGTCCGCCTGGGCGTTGACGTCGAGCGTGGTGACGATGCGGTAGCCGCCGCTCTTCAGGCGACGGTCCCGGTCGAACTCCGTGGCGCCGAACTCCTCGCGCCCCATCCACCACCGGTAGAAGTAGTCGCAGAAGAACCCCCAGCTGTTCTTCGCCACCGACACGCAGCCGTTGCCCACCGGCTGGACCTTGCGCGGGATCGGCTCCTTCACCGCCGCGTCGGCCTGCTTCTGCGTGATCGCGCCCATCTCCACCATGCCCGGGATCACGTACGCGTTGCGCCGCTGCTGGATCTCCTTGTAGCCGGTGGCGTCCGCCGGGTTGTAGAAGGACGGCGCCCGTACGATGCCAGCCAGCAGGGCGGACTCGCCGATCGTCAGGTCCTTCGGCTTCTTGTTGAAGTACACCTGGCTGGCTGCGAAGATCCCGAACGCGCGCTTGCCGAACGGGGCGATGTTCAGGTACCGCTCGATGATCTGGTCCTTGGTCAACTGCTTCTCGAGCTGGATCGCGTACTTCATCTCGGT
>DASWMR010000508.1:0-6846 GCA_036399635.1 Actinoplanes sp.
CGGTCGGCTGGGGCGGCAACCTGAACGCCTTCCTGGACTCCGCGTTCGGTTTCGCCCTGCCGGACGCGATAGCGAAGTCGCCGTCCGACGGCGGCGTCGTCAACCTGCCGGCCGTCTTCGTCGTCCTGGCGATCACCCTGCTGCTGGTGCGCGGGGTGACCGAGAGCGCCCGGGTCAACCTGATCATGGTCGTGATCAAGCTGGCCGTCCTGATCTTCTTCATCGCGGTGGCGCTGGCGAACTTCAGCACCCGCAACTTCCACCCGTTCGTCCCGACCGGCACGGACGGCGTGACCTCCGCCGCGGCGATCATCTTCTTCGCGTACATCGGCTTCGACGCCGTCTCCACCGGCAGCGAGGAGGCGCGCAAGCCGGAGCGCGACCTGCCCCTCGCGATCATCGGCTCGCTGCTGATCTGCACGTTCTTCTATGTGCTCACCGCGGTGGGGGCGCTCGGCATCGCCTCGCCCGACCAGATGAAGGACAGCGACGCACCGCTGGCGGCGGCCCTGGAGCAGGGCGCCGGAATCAGCTGGGCGGCGGCGATCCTCGCGCTCGGCGCGGTCGTTGCGATCACCAGCGTGGTGCTGGTCATCCTCTACGGCCAGACCCGGATCTTCTTCGCCATGTGCCGAGACGGCCTGCTGCCGCAGCGCCTCGCCAAGGTCAACCAGCGGTTCGGTACGCCGGCCCGGCTGACCATCGGCCTGGGCGTACTGATCTCCATCCTGGCCGCACTGGTCCCGCTCGGCACCATCGTCGAGCTGGTCAACATCGGCACGCTGTTCGCGTTCGTCCTGGTGAACATCGGCGTGATCGTCCTGCGCCGGACCCGGCCGGACATGCCCCGGCCCTACCGGGTGCCGTGGTCGCCGGTGCTGCCGCTGCTCGGCGTCGCGTTCGCCGTCTATCTGATGTCCGACCTGCCGTTGGCGACGTGGGTGCGGTTCGTGGCCTGGATGGCGATCGGCGTGCTGATCTACGCGCTCTACGGCTATCGGAACTCGCGGCTGCGCACCGAGCCGCACCGCACCCCGGTCCAGGCCCGGCAGACCGAGCCGGAGACCGAGCCTGATTCCCGGGAAGCGAAGTGACCGGCCCGGTGCTCGTCGGTGCCCCCGGCGGCGGCGCGCTCACCCTGGGCCGCTGGCTGGCCGAGCAGCTCGGCGCGCCGCTGATCGTCGCGGTGGTCCATCCGGCACCGGCCGCGCTCGGCTCCGGCCGGGTCGACGCCGAGTGGGTCGCCGACCGGCGCCGCGCGGCGCAGCGCGTGCTGGACGAGGCCCGCGACACCCTCGCCGCGGCTGCGTGCCGGGTCGAGCTGCGGACGGTGGCGTCCTCGTCGGCCGCGCACGGGCTGCACGACCTGGCCGAGGAGACCGGCGCGTCGGCGATTGTGGTGGGTTCCGGCCGGGACGCCCCGGCCGAGCGGCTGTTCGCCGGCAGCACGGCCGACCGGCTGCTGGCCGGCAGCATCTGCCCGGTCGCGGTGGCCCCGGCCGAGTTGGCGACCCCGCCCGGCGCGGTCGGCCGGATAGGCGTCGCGTACGTGGACACGCCGGATGGCCGGGCGGCGCTTGCCGCGGCCGCCGAGCTGGCCCGGCACTCGGGGTCGCCGCTGCGGCTCTACACGGTGGTCGCCGAGGGCGACGCGTCGCTGCCGTTCCTGCTGGGCGACGACACCGAGCGGGCGTTCCTGGAGACCGCCCGGGAAACCTTCGAGCAGTCGCTGACGACCGCCGCCGCTACCGTGCCGGATGTCGAGGTGGACTGGCAGATCCTGGCCGGCGGCGTGGTGGAGACGCTGGCCGAGCTGGCCGAGGTGGACGTGCTGTACTGCGGTTCGCGCGCCTACGGCCCGGCCCGGCGGGTGCTGCTGGGCGGGGTCTCCACCCGCCTGGTCCGCCGTGCCCGCCGGCCGCTGGTCGTGGTGCCGCGCAGCTGACCGCCGCTGACCCGGGCTAAGGCTGGGCTAGGGCTGGGCTAGGGCCGGGGTAGGGCTGGGTTACGGTCTAGGCCGGTGCTTGCCCGGCCCCACCGCGGAGGTCGGCGCCTCGGCCGCCCGGGCC
This sequence comes from Actinoplanes sp., assembly GCA_036399635.1. Taxonomy (GTDB): domain Bacteria; phylum Actinomycetota; class Actinomycetes; order Mycobacteriales; family Micromonosporaceae; genus Actinoplanes. The sequence goes on from DASWMR010000508.1 coordinate 2,070, forward strand.
GTCCACGGCGAGACCGGCGGCCGGGCCGGCACCTGGTCGAACTCCTGCATCGGCACGTAGACCCGGGCGTCCACCGCCTCGGCCAGCATCAGCGCTGCGACCAGCGCGGTCGGTCGGTGCTCCGGGTCGCGGTCCAGGCAGCGCGAGCAGAGGTCGATCACCTCGGGCGCCAGGCCGTCGATCTCCGGCAGCGGGTCCGGGTCGAGGTAGCGCTGGGCGTGCACCAGCCCGGTGGGAGAGTCGGCCTGCCACGGCAGCCGGCCGGACAGGCACTGGTAGAGCAGGGTGCCGAGGCCGAACATGTCGGTGGCCGGCGAGGCGGGACAGCCGTCGAAGCGTTCCGGTGCGACGTACGCCGGCGTACCCATCACCGGGCCGTCCGGGTCGAAGTCGGCGGTGCCGACCGCCGCGGCGATCCCGAAGTCGAGCACCTTGGCGCCGGCCGGGGTGAGCATGATGTTGCCGGGCTTGATGTCGCGGTGCACCACCTGCTCGGCGTGCGCGGCGGCCAGCGCGGCGGCCACCTCGGCACAGATCCGGGTGGCGATCCGCCAGTCCAACGGCCCGTCGGCCAGGTGCACGCCGAGAGTCTGACCCTCGATCAGCTCCATCACGATGTACGGCACGTCCCGCTCGTGCGCCACCGACGCGGCGGTGCCGAAGTCGTGCACACCGGCCACATTGGGGTGCGCCAGCCGGGCCGCCGAGCGGGCCTCGGTGCGTACCAGATCCACGCCCGACTCGCCCAGCGTGCCCTCCACCGCGGGCGCCATGATCTTGACGGCGACCGGGCGGTCGAGCACCCGGTCGTGGGCGAGCCACACCTCCGACATGCCACCGACGCCGATCCGCCGTTCGAGCTGGTACCGCCCGGCCAGCGTGCGCATCGTCTCGACCTCCCCTGTTCCAGGCAGCCGGTTACCCGCGACGCCACCAGCACAAACGCCGCACCCCCCGATAAGGTGGCGGGGGTGCGGAGATACGGCCCGATGTACGGCCCCGACTACACCTTCCTCGGGGTGCCCGCGTGCGACTGGCGGGACCCGGCGACCTACGCGGACGCGGACGTGGTCATCGTCGGCGCGCCGTTCGACGGCGGCACCTCGCACCGGCCCGGCGCCCGGTTCGGCCCGCAGGTCATCCGCGGTACCGACTACCTGCCGGCCGACGGCTCGCGCCCGCACCTGGCGATGCGGGTGGATGCGCTGCGCGACGACCTCACGGTCACCGACGCCGGCGATCTCGAGGTGTTCAGCGGCGAGATCCAGCGCAGCTGCACCGCCATCGAGGACGCCGTCGCCTTCATCGCCACATCGAGTTCGGCTCGCTCTACGGCCACGGCCAGCCGATGCGCCGGCTGATCGAATCCGGGGTGGTCCGCGGCGACCGGTTCCTCCAGCTCGGACTGCGCGGCTACGGGCCCGGCCCGGACGTGCTGGACTGGATGGCCGACCAGCGGATGAATTCGTTCCACATGAGCGAAATCGTCGAGCGCGGCCTCGACGCGGTCCTGGATCAGGCGTTCGCGATCGCCCTGGACGGCTGCGACGGCGTCTTCCTCTCGGTCGACATTGACGTCTGCGACCCCGGCCACGCGCCCGGCACCGGCACACCCGAGCCGGGCGGCCTCACCGCCCGCCAGCTGCTCGACAGCGTCTCGCGGGTCTGCCACGAGCTCCCGGTGGTGGGCATGGACCTGGTCGAGGTGTCCTTGCCCTACGACCACGCCGAGATCACCGCGATGCTCGCCAACCGCGTGGTGCTGGAGGCGCTGTCCGGCATCGCCCGGCGCCGCAAGGACGCCGCCGGCCCCCGCTGGCGCCGCGCCACTCCGCTCCTCGACGGCCGGGGCACAAAGGCGTGACACCGTGGACGGAGCGGATAGCCGCGCGCACCAGTGAGCTGATCGCGATTCGCTCCACCGCCGACCGACCCGACGAGCTGCACCGGGCCCTGGCCCTGGTGTTGGCCGAGGTGGGCGGCGGCTTCGCCGTCCGGCGGTTCGCCTCGAACGGCAAGCCCAGCGCCCTGCTCCACCCGCCCGGCGCGACCGGGCCGTTCCGGGTCGTCCTCAACGCCCACCTCGACGTCGTCCCCGCCGAGCCCGCCCAGTTCACCGCCCGCCGCGACGGCGACCGCCTCTACGGCCGCGGCGCCCAGGACATGAAGGCCGCCGCGCTGGTGCTGGCCGGTGTGTTCCGGGAAACGGCCCGGGCCCTCCGCTATCCGATCGCACTGCAGCTGGTCACCGACGAGGAGGTCGGCGGCGCGGACGGCACGGCGCACCAGATCGCCGCCGGAGTCCGGGCCGACTTCGTGGTCATCGGCGAGCACAGCGGGCTGCGCATCGTGCACGAGTCGAAGGGCATCTGCCAGGCCCGGCTGACGGCTCGCGGCGGTGCGGCGCACGCCGCGTACCCCTGGTTGGGAGAGAACGCGCTGCTGAAGTTGACCGCCGGCCTGGACCGGCTGCTGCGCCGGCACCCGGTGCCCGCCACCGAGCAATGGACCACCACGGTGAACGTCGCCCGGATCGAGACCCCGAACACCGCCGTGAACCAGGTGCCCGGCGAGGCCACCGCCTGGCTCGACATCCGCTACCCGCCGTCCGACCCGGCCTTCGCCGGCCGCACCCGCGCCGAGGTCGAGGACCACCTCGCCACGGTAACCGGCCTGCACGCCCAGCTGACCCAGCTGGGCCCACCGCACCACGCCGACCCGGACGGCCCCGAGCTGACCGCGCTACGCCAGGCCATCGAAGCCACCGGCCACGATGCCAGCCTGCTGCGCAAACACGGCGCCGCGGACAGCCGCCACTATCACGAGGCCGGCGTGGACGCGGTGATCTGCGGCCCGACCGGCGACGGCCAGCACGGCCCCACCGAGTACGTGGACCTCACCACGCTCCGCCCGTACCACGAGGCCCTGACCGCCTTCCTGCACGCCCTCCCGCCGGTCCGTCGCTGACCCACCACTGTGGAGGGCCGGCGGGTCAGTCGCCGTTGGCGAGGAGCAGCCAGCGGACCCGGCGGACCAGCTCGGCCGGGTTGAACGGCTTGACCAGATAGTCGTCGGCACCGACCGTCAGGCCGAGATCGATGTCGACCTGGCGGCTGCGGCCGCTGAGCATGAGCACCGGGATCTGGGCGGTGGCCGCCGAGGAGTGCAGCGCGTAGCAGACGCTGAGACCGTCCATGCCCGGCATCACCACGTCGAGGATGACCATGTCCGGCTGCTCGTTCTGCACCATGTGCAGCGCGGTGCTGCCGTTGTCCGCGGTGATGGCGTGGTAGCCGGCCATCGACAGCTTGACGGCGACGAGATCGCGTACCTCGTCGTCGTCGTCCGCCACCAGGATCGTGGGCTCGGCCGTGTCGAACGGCCAGTCGACGACCGGCGCCGGGTAGGCCAGCGTCGGCACGGCGAACATGGGAACGGTGGATGCCGTCGCTGCGACCACTGATTCTCTCCTGACCGTCGGTGATGATGTTTTCTTTCCGAAGCGGTGGCACCATCGGCCGCCGGCAGCGATCGGCAACCGAAAACCGCGTTGCACGACGGGTGCGGTTGGGTCATCTCCGGTCGATCACGCTCGTTTCGCGGCGTGCCAGGGGGTGGACAGCGGGCCGACCATTGAGGAGATTGACAGGGTGCGATTGCGGACGGCACTTCTGGCAGTTGGCGGGACCGCTCTCGGTTACCAGGCATTGGTGCCGTGGCTGCCGGGTCCGGTCGGGTTCGCCCTCTCCGACGCATTGATCGCGGCAGCCGTCGGCTGGGCCGCCGTCCAGTACGCCAATGGGGCCAAGGCCGAGGTCGGCCGGGCCCGGGCCGCGATGTCGGTCGGCAGCATCGCCGCCGGCGGCTGGTCGATCGCCAATCTCCTCGACCTGATCGGCGACCTCGGCCCGGTGCCGACGTTGCGCGAGCTCGGCAACATCGTTTCGCTGGCGGCCGCCGTCGGCCTGCCGCTGGGGCTGATCCTGCTCGCCCCGCCGGTCCCGGTCGCCGACCGGTTCCGCCGGTTCATCGACGTGGCCAGTGTGGCCGGCGCCGGCTTCGCGCTCGCCTGGCTCTACGTCCTGCAGCCCGGGATGGAGGCCACTGGCAACGGCATGCCCGGGCCGTACGCGACCTGGCTCACCATCCCCGAGGTGATCGCCGCCGCCCTCTCCCTGGTGATCATGTCGGACAACCTGCCGAGCCGCAGCGCCCGGGCCCCGCGGCTGCTCGGCAGCGCCGCCGTCGTGCTGGCCGGCACGGCGCTGATGGCCCTGCGCAATGCCGCCGACAACCGCCCGTGGTATCACGCCGGGGTCGGCGCCGGCTATCTGCTCGCCGCCGGCCTGCTGATGCTGGCGAGTGCCCAGCCGGCGCTGCGGCCGGACCCGGCGGGGGTGCGCCGGCACATCTCGGGCGGCTGGGCGGCGCTGCCGTATGTGCCGATCATCCTGGCCGTGGTGGCCGCGGCGATGCAGCAGCTGCGCGCCGGCGAGCTGCGCCCGGTGTTCGTCTGGGTCCTGCTGACGACGTTCTCACTGGTGCTGTTGCGCCAGTTCCTCACCATGCGGATCGTGGCCCGCCAGGCGGACGAGCTGGAACGGCAGCAGGCCGCGCTGGCCTATCAGGCGCACCACGACGCGCTGACCGGGCTGCCCAACCGGGCCGCCTTCCACCGCCGGGGTTCGGCGCTGCTGGCGTCGTCGCCGGGCGTGGTCATGGTGATGCTGCTCGACCTGGACGGCTTCAAGCCGGTGAACGACCGGTTCGGCCACGC
>DASWMR010000509.1:0-12094 GCA_036399635.1 Actinoplanes sp.
CAGGCCGCCAACGATCAGGCCACCAACGATCAGGCCGCCAACGATCAGGCCGCCAACGATCAGGCCACCAACGATCAGGCCACCGGGATCAGGGATCAGGACGCGGGGGTCAGGCCGACCAGGCCGATCGGGGTGCCCCAGCCGGTCGGGCCGTCGTAGCCGGCCACGCCGGTGCAGAGATAGTCGCCGCCGCAGGTGGCCGCGTTCGGACCGGGGACGTTGGTTCCGCTGGTCACGTCGCGGAAGGCGGCCGCGGTGTGCTGCTGCCACGGCACCGAGCCGTCGTTGATGCGGTCGGCGGCACCGGTCAGCGCGTACATGCCGGCGATGATCGGGGCCGACGCGCTGGTGCCGCCGACCACCTGCCAACCCAGCAGCTGGTACGTGTCGTAGACCGCCACCCCGGTCGACGGGTCGGCCACCGCGGCCACGTCGTTCAGCATGCGCATCGGGCAGTTCTTGTCGGTCTGCCAGGCCGGCTTGGCCATGTACGCCGAGCAGCCTCCGCCGGTGCCCGACCAAACCGTCTCCGACCAGGCGCCGCTCGCGGACTTGGTCAGCGTGGTGCCGCCCACCGAGGTCACGTGCGCGGACGCGGCCGGGAACGAGACCGAGTAGCCGATGTCGCCGGCGCTGACCACGATCGGGTGCCCGGGGTGGATGTAGTGCGACTCGAACTCGGTCTGGCCGGAGAACTCCACCCCGGTGCCGTAGCTGTTGGACACCACATCGGCGCCCAACTCGACCGCCTTGTCCACCGCGGCGCCCAGGTCGTTCAGGTCGGCCGAGGTGGCCTGGACCACCAGGATCTTGCAGGCCGGGCAGACCGCGGACGCCATGTCCACGTCGAGGGACTGCTCCAGCGCCCAGCCGACGTCCGGCGTGGGCAGGGGCGAGGTGGCACCGGCCTGGTTGACGATCCGCAGGCAGCCGCTCGCCACCGTGCAGGCCGGCAGCCCGTACGTGCTGCGGTAGACGGCGAGGTCGGCCTCGAGATTGGGGTTGCCGAACGCGTCCACGATGCCGATCACCTGACCGCTGCCGCCGGCCGGGATGGCGTAGGCCGAGACCAGGTCGGCCGGCGCGAGCCCGGCCGGGGCGGCCAGGGTTGCCACCGGGCCACCGCTCACCACCCGCTTGGCGAAGCAGGTCGCCCGCGGCGGCGCGGCGGGCGCACAGACGTCGACCGTCACGAACGGGGTGGCTTCGGCTGCGGGGGAGTCCGGCTGCTCAGCGGCCGTCGCGGTCAGGGTCGCCGCCCAGGTGACGACCGCGACGGTGGTGGCGGCGCCGAGGGTCAGCAGGGGGATACGGAGTCGCATTGCGGGACCTAACTGTGGGGCCGGTGGGGGCCGGCCGGTGGGGGTTCAGCCGAGCACCCGCAGTGCGCGGATCACGGTCTGGTCGAGAGCGCTGCCCGTCGGGTCGGTGGCGTGGATGCGCAGCGAGAGGAAGCCGCTGCCGGCGGCCGGTGTCACGGTCGCGGTGAACCTGCCCCCGGTGGACCCGGTCGTGGTCACCGGCGTCCAGGTGGTGCCGTCGTCACGGGACACCTCCAGGGTGAGGGCGGTGGCGGCCGGTCCCGGGTCGTTGGCCTGGCGGCGCACCAGCACGGTCAGCGGCGCGGCCACCCCGGCGGGTAGCGCGTTGCTGGTGTCCACGCCGGCCGCGTACTCGGCGAACAGCAGCGGCTGGAACGCGCACGGGGCCGCCGGCTCGGTGCAGGTGCGGCCGGCCGGCGTGCCGGTGGGTGCGGCGGTGCGCCAGGTCCATGCGGTGGTCACCTTGCTGGAGGTGGTCGCCCACGGCGACGCCACCCCGCTGTTCACCTCGAGCTTCAGCTGGCTCGCGGTCGCCGGCAGCGCAATGGCCCCGGCCGGGTCGGTTCCGGTGGCGATCAGCGTGCCGTCGGCGTACACCTTGCTCTGCGTGCTGACCGCGGCGGTGGCGCTCGCCGTCATCCGCACCGAGTGCCCGCCGGCATCGGTGCGCGGCTGCACGTTCAGCAGCAGTTGGTCGCCCTGCCGGCAGGCCGGGCAGGGCAGCGACCGCAGTGCGCTGCGGTCGACCCCGGGCACCGCGGGGGCGATGTGGTGGCTGTCCGCAACGCGCTGGCCCGGCCGGTAGGCGGTCATCGGCGACTGGGTCACGCCGTTGTACTCGTCCGGGCGGGCGACCGCGCTGCTGACCCAGCCCACGCCGGGGAGCGCGGAGACGTACTCGGTTCGGCGCAGCGGCGCGCTCGCGTTGCTGGCGAACCGGATCGGGAACGACTCCCAGGGCTGGAACGAGGTGCGCGACGTGGTGATCGGGGAGGCGCCGTTCTCGGCGGCGTAGGTCGCGTCCAGCTGCGCCAGGTCGGCAGCCGCCACCTTTGCCGTGAACTGCGCCGGGATCACCCCGTCGGTCGGGAAGACCAGGTCGTACAGGTAGCGCTCGGTCGCGGTGGCCGGCGAGTTCAGCCGGAAGTACGTGTACCAGTGCATCTTGCCGATGGAGACCGGCGAGGTGGGCGTCACCGACAGCGACGGCGAACCGCCGATCAGCATGTACGCCGTGGTGGTGTCGAAACCGGCTGCGGAGACCCGCGAGTAGGTGGCCTGCAACTGCTCCAACCCGGCCGGGTTGGGGGTGGCCGGCACCGGCACCACCACCTTCGCGGTGCGGGCGTCCGCGACCAGCTCGACCGCGGTGCCGCTGACCTCCAGCTCCGGGAAGATCAGCAGCGAGTCGCCAAGGTAGGTGCTGGTCGCGTCGTACGTGGTGATCGAGACCTGCAGCGAGTAGTGGCCCACCGGGACGCTGAACGACACCTCGCCGTCGACGAACGACTGCAGGCTGGAGAAGCGCTGCACGTCCTCCGCGTTGGTGACCGACACGCTGCCGGAGAACGCGTTGACGCCGAGCTTGTCGAGGCCGCGGACGGTCAGATTGACGAGCGGATAGTTCGGTACGGCGGTGGGCTCGGCCGCCGCCGTGGTGCGCACCGACCGCACCCCGGCCAGCGCCCCGGTGGTCGCCCCGGTGGTCGTCCCGGTGGCAGTGCCGGCCGCGGCCGCGGTGCGAGCCTCGGTCGCGGACCGGGCGAGGGCGGCGCCGAACGCGGCCGGGTCGGCGATGCGGCCCACCGAGCGGCCGCCGGCAGCCGCCTCCAGGGCGAGGCCGGGCACCGGGCGCGCCGCCGCCGCCCACTCGACGGTCAGCGAGGTGGCCGGCGCCAGGACGTCGAACAGGGCAAGGTCGAGCTGGCGACCGACGTACGGCAGCGCCTCCTCGGGCACGACGTAGAGGTGGTCGCCGACGGCCATCGTGCGTACCCGGGCCGGGCCGTTCGTCGTGCCTGCGGCCGGCTCGATGGTGCGCACCGCCCGGCTGCCGGCGCCGAGGAACACCCGCTCGCCGGTCGGCAGCGTGACCAGCCGGTCGGCCGCGGCCGACGCCAACGTCGTGACCTGCGGTCTCGCGGCGTCGTCCGCGGCGAACACAGCGACCGGCACGGCGGCCGATCCGGCGATGACCGTCAGTACGGCCAGCCCTCGTGCGGCGGTACCGATTCGTCCGCGAGACATCCGCGTCCTCCTAGTCACTGCCCTCCGCCGGGCGGCGGTGAGGCCACGACCATAAACCCATAAATCGAAAGATGCCTATAGCTGAACGTTTCGGATCGTCCCGGGCACCGTGGGTAACCAGGCGGTTCAGCGGGTGGCGGCGTCGGCGAGAGCCCGCTCCACCGGCACCGGGCGGCCGAGGTGGAAGCCCTGTCCGAGCGGTACACCACACTCGACGAGCGCGTCGCGCTGCGGCTGCGACTCGATCCCCTCGGCGATGACCGTGCAGTCGTGCTCCCGGGCGAACTCGACAAGCGACCGGATGGACGCGCGCCGGGCACCCTCGGTCTCGACCCCGGCGATCGTCGCCCGGCTCAGCTTCAGGAAGCCGGGTTTCAGCGCCTCCATCCGGGCCAGCGAGTCGTATCCCGCACCGGCGTCGTCGACCGCGACGCGTACACCCTCGGGCAGGTTGCCGAGATCGGCGCCCTCGGCGTCGGTGATTTCCAGGACCAGCGGGCGGGAGCTCTCGGCCAGCAGCGGCTCCAGCTCGCGCGGGCGGCGCAGCAGGTCACCGGAGACGTTGATGGCCAGCCAGGTGTCCGCCGGCAGGGCGTTCGCCGAGGCCAGGGCGGCGCGGATCAGGGCGGCGTCGAGGTCGATGTGCACGCCCAGCGCCTCGGCGGCGGCCAGCCCGCGCTCCGGCCGGGTGCCGTCGGCGAACCGGGTGAGTGCCTCGTAGCCGACGACCTCGCCGGAGTCCAGCTCGAAGATCGGCTGGAAGACGGTGAAGAAGTTGAACTCCTCGAACGAGTTCGACTTGCCCGGCAGCCCCGCACCGGGCTTGCGGCCGGGCTGCGCTGACCGGACCGCGACCAGGCCGGCCGAGCCCTTCTCGGAGCGGTAGTGCAGCACCGAGGCCCAGTCGCCGATGGTGCCGTTCGGTGCCATCGCCCGGCCCTCGGCGTGCCCGGCCGCGACCGGCTTCACCCGGTCCGCACCGCGGGCCCGCTTCTTCGGGTGCACCGGGCGGTAGAGCCAGTGCCGCAGGTGGGTGAGCAGATCGACGACGGTGTTGCCCAGCCCGACGTAGGCGACCATCGCGTACAGCGACAGCACCAGGTTCAGCCCGGCGAAGACCAGGTTGTCCCAGTACTGCAGCTGGATGTCGCGCACGACGGTCCAGGCGCAGAAGGCGATCAGCGCGATCGGGGCGATCAGGTAGGTGGTCGCCGAGGTGGTCCGGTTGCGGACCTTGGGTGTCCGTTTGAAGGCGCTCTTCTCCCCGGTGAGCAGCTGGAGCACCGACGCGAAGCTCCCGGAGAGGTTGACCGGCAGCAGGATGAGGTTGAAGCCGTAGACCCGCAGCACGTCGAGCCGCTTGTAGCCGCAGGCTCGCAGGTCGGCCGCCATCATCATGAAGTACGGCACCGAGACCAGCAGCAGGATCGGGTTGAGCAGCTTCTCGTTGAACGGGTAGACCAGCATGATCACCAGGCAGATGGAGCTCCAGAAGATGGAGGCCATGTAGTTCACCCGGAGGAACAGCTCGCCGAAGCGGTTCTTCTCGCCCTTCGCCGTTCGGGCCCGGAACTGGTCCTTCAACCGGGACAGGATCAGCAGGCCGCCGTTCGCCCAGCGCTGCCGCTGGATGCACAGGGAGCCGAAGTCCGGCGGGGTCGCGCTGTACGCCATCCGTTCCGGGTAGTTGTAGAGCGTCCAGCCGTTCACCCGCAGGTCGATCGTCGACTCGGTGTCCTCGATGACGGTTCGGTCCTGGATGTAGCGGCGGATCTCCCAGTCACCCTCGTAGGCGACCTCGCGGATCTCGTCCAGGGCCTTCTTGCGCAGCACCGCGTTGGCGCCCACCCAGAAGGTGGCGTCGTAGTGCGTCATCCCCTGGTGGACGATGTGCTGGATGTCGGTGGTGGCACCGGAGATGCGCTCGATCCGGGTGGCCGAGCCGGGGAACGCGCTGTACGGCGTCTGCGCCACCGCGTCGCGCTCGTGGCTGCCCTGCTCGAGCAGGTGCACCAGCCGCAGGGCGTACTCGGGAAGTAGCACGCTGTCGGCGTCCAGCGTCAGGACGTAGTCCGGGTCGCGGACGACCAGCTCGGCCTGGGCCGGTCCGGCCGGCACCAGGGCCACCCCCAGCGGTGTGTTGACCTCCTGGTAGCTGCCGCCCATCAGGCCGATGTAGCTGTTGAGGTTCATCGCCTTGTTCGGCTCGTGCGACAGCGAGACGTACCGCTTGCGCTCGAAGCTCGTGACCGAGGCGTCGAAGATGGCGAGCAGCCGCCGGTACAGCTGGTGCAGCCGCTCCACCGGCAGGGTGGCCTCCTCGCCGGCGCCACCCTCGAGGGCCTCGGCGATCGTGCCCAGGTCCTCGGCGAGTGCGTTCAGGATGTGCTCGACGAAGAACGCGTCGGTGTGGTCGACCAGCTCCTGCCCGCGGCCCAGGGCGTAGAGCCAGCCGGCGGCGGCGCGGTACTCCGCGGCGAGGTCGCGCATGTCGTCGACGGCGGTAGCCAGGGTCTCGCGCTCCTGCAGAGCCTGCTCGAAGCGCTCGTACGCCGACTGCACGCGCCCGTACGGCACGGCGAGCTCGGCCTCGATCGCGGCCGGCAGTGCCCGGGCGGTGAGCAGCAGGTCCCGGGCGGCCCGGGTGCGCGGCTGTTGCGGGTCGTCGATGAGCAGCACCACGTCGAGGCCGGGGTACTCCTGCAGCGCCGCGGACAGCAGGGTGGTCCGGATGACCCGCTCGTCCTCCTGGTACGACGGCACGATGACGGTCACCGTGGGGGTCGAGCCGGCCAGGAAGTTGTCCAGCACGATCCGCGGCGCCCGGTGGTGCGCCCGGCTGCGGTAGAAGAAGCCGATCCGGGTGATCAGGTAGGCGGTGGCCGATGCGGCCAGCCCGGTGACCACCACCATGTAGACGATCGCCTCGATGGCCAGCCGCGCCGAGGTGGCGTGCCCGGCGATGAACTGCTCGATCACCGTCCGGATGAGGTACGCGGCCCAGACGGTGATGGTCAGCACGATCGCGAGCCGGCCCCGGGCGATGCGACCCTCGGAGACCGGCGGCGGAACGATCGGCTGCGGGGCCGACCGGCGGTCCGCACCCCACTGGCGCTGGGTGTCCGGCCGACGCTCGTCCACCGGGTTGCGCTGCATGAAGTAGCCCCTCATTCGGAACGCAACCGGCTCGGCCGCACCTGTCGGACCCCTCATCGGCAATTCCCCGCCGATTCTTAAAGGTTTGCCGCCGCACTCCTTCACTGGCCACCGAAGCTGCCGAACAACGTGGTGGAGGGTCATGCCGTGCCGGGGACCCACGAGCGGGAGGTCTCCCATGCACACCCAGCAGTCCGTGCGGCCGGATTACGACCCCCTCGCCGACCCCGACTGGCAGGAGCCCGAGACGCCGGCGGAGCGGCTGTCCTGGTTCCGGCTCGTCGTGCTGATCCTGGTGCTGGCCGGGCTGGGCGCCGGCGGCACGTTCGCGGTGCTGCACCTGCGCGACACCTCCGGCCCGACCGCGAAGTCCTGGGCCGTGCCGTACGTGGACGTCACCCTGACCCCGACGTTCGAGTTCCAGGACCCGGCCGCCAGCCCGGCGAACAACGTGGCGCTGGCCTTCGTGGTGGCCGACCCCAAGAACCCCTGCGCGCCCAGCTGGGGCGGCGCCTACACGCCGGACGAGGCGGCCGCCTCCCTGGAGCTGGACCGCCGAATCAGTCAGCTGCGGGCGGCCGGCGGCAACATCGTGCTGAGCGTGGGCGGGCTGACCAACACCGAGCTCGCGGTCGCCTGCACCGATCAGGCCAAGCTCACCGACGCGTACCGCCAGCTGATCGAGCGCTACGACGTCGCGACCCTGGACCTGGACATCGAGGGGACGGCCGTCGCGGACCAGGCGTCGCTGGTGCGGCGGGCGACCGCGCTTGCGGTGCTGCAGGCCGAGCGGGAGAAGGCCGCTCACCCGCTGGCGATCTGGCTGACCCTGCCGGTGTCGTCGGACGGCCTGACCGCTGACGGGCTCGGCGCGGTGCGGACCACCCTGGAGAACGGCGTGTCGCTGCGCGGGGTCAACGTGATGACGATGGACTACAGCTCGACCAAGGGCTCCGACCCGGACATGCTCGAGCTGGCCGTCAGCGCCCTGGAGAAGACCCACGGCCAGCTGACCGACCTCTACCTGCGGCTCGGCGTCCAGCTCACCTCGCCGCAGGTCTGGTCCCGGATCGGCGCCACCCCGATGATCGGCCAGAACGACGTGGACGCCGAACGGTTCACCGTCGACGACGCGAAGGGGCTCGCCACGTTCGCCGTCGACAAAGGGCTCGGCCGGGTCTCGATGTGGTCGGTGAACCGGGACGCACCGTGCCGCGGCACTTTCACCAACGTCGTCGTGCACTCCAACACGTGCAGCGGCGTGGAGCAGGAGCCGCTGGCCTTCTCGCAGGTGTTCGCGGGCCTGCCGGGCAGCGCGGTGGGCTCGTCGGGCCGCGACTCGGTCGCCATCGAAGACCGGGAGGCGGTCACCGACGACCCGAAGACCAGCCCGTACCCGGTATGGCGGCTCACCGCCCAGTATGTGAACGGTTACAAGGTCGTCTGGCACGGCGTCGTCTACGAGGCGAAGTGGACCAACCAGGGGCAGGACCCGACGTCGACCGGTGACCCGGCCAACCCGACGCCGTGGTCGGTGATCGGCCCGGTGAGCCCCACCGAGACCGCGCCGCAGCCGAGCCCGCTGGTGACCGGGGTGACCGCCGAATGGAGCGCCGCGACCGTCTATATCCGCGGGGACAAGGTGCTCTTCGACAAGCTGCCCTACCAGGCCCGCTGGTCGAACAAGGGGGACGCGCCCTCCACCGAGTACCCGATCGGCCCGGACGAGCCGTGGGCGCCGCTGTTCACCGTGCCGGGCGAGCCGGTGACCGGCTGACCGAACGATCCTCTGTCTGAGGAGATGTTCGCCGGGTCGGTCGGGCAACCGAAACCCGGCGAACTTTTCGTGTGTCGACCAACTATTTACATATCGGTATGAATTGATTGACTTCGATATGGGAGAAACCTAGTCTCTCTCGCGCCGCCCTCGGTGACGTCGACCACGGGTCCCCGAAGCCCCGCCGCCGCGGCGACGCAGCGTTCCCCCAGCGTGTGCCCAGCCGCCCACCGGCGGCGGGGACCGCATCCTCGAAGGAGTGGTTTTGCGCAAGGCACGAAGAACGGCCCTCGGGCTGGCTGCCCTGGTGACCGTGCCCGCCGGCATCCTCGGCGTCACCGCCCTGTCGTCCGGGGCCGCCACCACGCTGGCCGCGCCGGTCTTCACGAACGAGGCCGACGGCTTCGCCTCCACCAACGGCGGTACCACCGGCGGCGCCGGCGGCACCACGGTCACCGTCACCACCTACGCCGACCTGGTGAAGTATGCGACCGCGTCGGCCGCCTACATCATCAAGGTCCAGGGCACGCTCACCTCGCCGACGATGGGCGCCGAGCTCAAGGTCACCTCGAACAAGACCATTGTGGGTGTGGGCACCACTGGTCGGCTCAGCAAGGGTGGGTTCTTCCTCGGTGCCGGGGTCAAGAACGTCATCATCCGGAACCTGACCATCGGCGACACCGCGATGGCCGACGACGACCCGGACGACAAGACGTACGACTACGACGGCATCCAGATGGACACCGCCTCCAACGTGTGGATCGACCACAACACGTTCCAGAACATCAACGACGGCTACATCGACTCGCGCAAGGACACCACGTTCGTGACCGTGTCGTGGAACCGGATGGGCAACCACAACAAGACCTTCGGCATCGGCTGGACCACCAACGTGACAGCCCGGATGACGATCCACCACAACTGGATCTACAACTCGACCCAGCGCAACCCCAGCGCGGACAACCTGGCGTACGCGCACCTGTACAACAACTACCAGCAGAACAACACGTCGTACGGCAACTACGCCCGCGGCGGGACCAAGATGGTGCTCGAGAACAGCTACTTCGAGAAGGTCAAGGACCCGTACTACTACGACACCGGTGCGCTGAAGCAGAGCGGCAGCACCTGTGTCAGCTGCACCGGACAGCAGGAGACCGGGGGCACGGCCTTCACGCCGAGCAGCTTCTACCCGTACACCCTCGACACCGCAGCCACTGTGCCGACCCTGGTGAAGACCTACTCCGGCCCGCAGGCGAGCATCGTCTACTGACCGTCATGATGCGAGGGCGCCGCCCGGCGCCCCGCATCGCAGCCTTCCTGCCGTCGGTCAGCCTTCCTGCCGTCGGTCAGGCGGAGAGCCGCAGGTGCCGGTGCGCGGCCATCCGTACCGGCGCATTCGCCTCGCCGAAACCGTCGTGCGCGCCGCGGCGCTGCAGGATCTCGAAGAAGACCCGGCCGCCGTAGACCGGGGTGTAGAGGTGCAGCAGCTCGCCGCCGGCCGCGTCGCGGTCGTAGAGGATGCGGTGCCGGCGCAGGCGTTCCACGACGTCGCCGGGCAGGGCGAAGCGGGCGACCAGGTCGTCGTAGTAGTTGTCGGACACCTGCAGCGTGCGGCCACCGAGCCGCTCGACGGCCTCGGCGGTGGCGAAGATGTCGGCGGTGGCGAACGCGACGTGCTGCGGGTCGGCCACCGCCGGAGCCCAGTCGCCGCGACGGAGCAGCGCGACGGTAAGGGCGAGCCGGATGCCGCGGTCCGGTGTGGCGAACCCCCGGGACCGCATCAGGCCGAACGGCGCGGCGAACTCGCCAACAGTCGAGTGGGTGAGCCCGAGCACGGAGTGGTAGAACAGCCCGGCCTCGTCGAAGTTGTCGAACGGTTGGGCCAGGCCGAGGTGGTCGGTGCGGGTGAGGCCGGTGCCGACCGCGGCCGGCTCGCCGGTGGGCAGGAAGTCGGCCCGCCAGTCGTTGTCGTCGCGGCTGAAGAAGACCGAGGTGCCGTCCGGTGCGGCGATCACCGGCAGGTCGGCCTCGTGCGGGCCGCGGACCCGGGGCAGTGCCGGGGCGAGCAGCGCCGCCGCGCGGGCGACGGACACCTCCGGGTCGGCGCTGGTGAGCGCGAAGGCGCTGAGGGCCGCGGTGCCGGGCTCCTGCGCCCGGGTGACCGCGTTGTTCAGCACCATCCGGCAGGCGCCCTGCTCCCACAGCTGCACCGGCTTGGAGCGGTGCTGTCCGGTGTGGGTGAAGCCGAGGCTGCGCAACGCCTCCTGCAGCACCGGCCCGGAGCGCCCGTCCACGGCGAACTCGGTGAAGGCCTGCACCGAGAGGGCCGGCGCGGGCGGCAGCCGCCGGATGCCGAGACCGTCCTGAAGGGCGATCAGCGAGCGCATGGCGTCGACCGCGGTGCGGGCCGGGTCGGCCTGCCGGAAGACGTCGTTGAAGACCTCGAGCGACAGCGGTCCGGTGTACCCCGCGTCGAGCACCCGCCGGACGAAGCCGGTCAGGTCGAACGCGCCCTGGCCGGGGAACAGCCGGTGGTGCCTGCTCCACTGCAGCACGTCCATGCTCAACCGCGGGGCGTCGGCCAGCTGAAGGAAGAAAATCTTTCCGGGGGTGATGCCGGCGATGCCGTCCGGGCTGACCTCCCGGGAGAGCACGTGGAACGAGTCGAGGCACAGACCGAGCGCCGGGTGGTCGGCCTTGCGCACGATGCGCCAGGAATGGTCCCAGGTGGATACGTGCCGTCCCCAGGCCAGGGCCTCGTAGGCGATGCGCATCCCGCGCTCGCGGGCCTGGTCGGCCAGCCGCGCCAGCTGCTCGGCGGCGAGGTCGTCGTCGTCGATCGCCGCCGGGGAGA
The DNA here is from genome assembly GCA_036399635.1 of Actinoplanes sp. Taxonomy (GTDB): domain Bacteria; phylum Actinomycetota; class Actinomycetes; order Mycobacteriales; family Micromonosporaceae; genus Actinoplanes. The sequence goes on from DASWMR010000509.1 coordinate 11,357, forward strand.
CCGAGGAACAGACGAGTACGGTGTCGGCGCCCAACTCCGCCATCAGGTCGAATTTGTGCCCGGCCCGGGCCAGGTTCGCCACGAGCTGACCCGGCGGCACCGCCTCGAAGTCCCGGAACGGCTGGTAGAGGTCGATCGTCAGGCCGAGGTCGGCGCAGCGGGCCCGGGTCTCCGCGGGCGACCAGGGTGAAACCAGCAGATCGTTCTCGAACAACTCGATGCCGTCGAACCCGGCCCCGGCCGCCGCCGCGATCTTCTCGTCCAGCGCGCCCGACACGCACACGGTCGCCATCGCCCGGCGCAACTGATCCGTCATTCGCTGATCCGTGCTACCGCGCGCAGCTCCTCCGGGGTCGCACTGCCGAACCCGAAGAATTCCAGGTACGCCGGGATCTGCTCGAAGAGCATGTCCTTGCCGACCTGGATCCGGCAGCCGCGCTCCCGGACGGCCCGCAGAAAGGGCGTCATCTCGTACGTCATCACGACTTCACCGACGAACGTGGACGGCGCGACGCGGTCCACGTCCAGCGGCAGCGGCGAGCTTGTCGTCCAGCGTCCCGGAGACGCACACGGTCGCCATCGACCGGCGCAGTCCCGCGGCCACCGCTCAGTCCCCCGGCCGGCGCAGATAGCCGGTGACCATGTCGGCGAGCATGGTGCGATGGTGGGCACGGGTCGCCGGATCGAGCAGGTCCCGGCCGAACAGAGCGCCGAAGGTGTGCCGGTTGGCCACCCGGA
>DASWMR010000510.1:0-2237 GCA_036399635.1 Actinoplanes sp.
CGGCCGCGACGGCGAGCCGGGCCACCCCGGTACGCCCGCGGTAGAGCCGCCCGTCCGGCGAGCGCGTGCCCTCCGGGTAGACCACCACCATGTCGCCGCCCTTGAGCACCGGGATCGCCCCGTCGAACGCGGCGAGGGCGGCCCGGCCGCCACCCCGCTCAACCTTGATCGCGCCGAGCCCCTGCAGGAGGTTGCGGGTGAGCCAGCCGCCGACTCCGGTGCCGTGGAAGTACTCCGACTTAGCCCAGAACGCCAGGTGCCGCGGAACGACCGCGCCGAGGAAGAGCTCGTCGGCGACCGAGAGATGGTTGCCGGCGAAGATCGCCCCGCCGGTCTTCGGGATGTACTCGATCCCCTCGACATGCGGCCGCCAGCCGAGCACCAGCGCATTGCCGACGGTGACCTTGCCGATCGAGTAGAGCAGGGGCAACGGGGGTTCCTCCGGGAGAGGTCGTGCGCGAAAAGTGGGGGCGGTGTGAGGTTATCGGACGCCACCCGGGAAGTCCCCGTCGAGCCGGACACCGGGCCGTACATTCAACGCAAGAAAAGTCAAAAGCCCGGCCCGGTCGGGTTATCCGGCGCGCGGCTCAGACCCGGCGCGGCGCGGCCAGCGTCGTCGACCAGAGCGAGTCGCCCGCGCGGTCCCGCAGGTACACGGTGAGGGCGCCCGATTCACCGTCGATTTCCACCTCGCCGAAGTGCTGGTAACCCTCGGCCGGCGAGGTGTTCGCGACCGGTGGGGCATGCACGAAGGCGGTCTGCGGGCCGAACGTGCCGTCCAGGGCGTTCGGTCCGAACGCGCCGGCGTGCGCCGGGCCGGAGACGAACTCCCAGAACGGGGTGAAGTCGCCGATCGCCGCGCGGGCCGGGTCGTAGTGCTGCGCGGCGGTGTAGTGCACGTCCGCGGTCAGGAACACGATGCCGGTCACGCCGGCCCGGTGCGCCGACTGCAGCACCTGCGCGAACTCGAGCTCACGGCCCTTCGGCACGCCCCCGTCGCCCTGCGCGACACCCTCCTGCGCGGCGGTGCCGTCCGGCACCACGAGGCCCAACGGCAGGTCGTTCGCGATGATCTTCCAGGTGGCGCGCGACTCCCGCAGGCCACCGATCAGCCACTCGCGCTGTGCGGTGCCGAGCAGGCCACGCGTCGGGTCGGCGTACGTGTTGCCGTCGTTCGGGTCCTTGACGGTGCGCATGTCGAGGATGAAGACGTCGAGCAGCGGACCGTAGGAGAGCTTGCGATAGATCGGGCCGGACGATCCGGGTACCGGAATCCACTCGTGGTACGCCTGCTGGGCGCGGCGCGCCAGCACGTCGACCGACTTCTCGGTGTAGCGGGCGTCGTCGACGATCTGGCCCGGGAACCAGTTGTTGCGCACCTCGTGGTCGTCCCACTGGTTGATCTGCGGCACCTCGGCGGCGAACCGCTTGTAGGCGTCGTCCAGCAGGTTGTACGCGTACTGCCCGCGGTACTCGGTGAGCGTCTCGGCGACCTTGGATTTCGCCGGCGTCACCAGGTTGCGCCAGATCCGCCCGTCGGGCAGCGTGACGGTCTCCGCCAGCGGGCCGTCGGCGTACACCGTGTCGCCGCTGTGCAGCAGGAAGTCCGGCTGGCGACGCCGCATCGACTCGAAGAGCGCGAGACCGCCGTACGCCGGGTCGATGCCCCAGCCCTGCCCGACCACATCGCCGGTCCAGACGAAGCGGATGTCCGAGCGGCTGACCGGTGCGGTGCGCAGCGAACCGGAGAGGTAGCCACTGAACAGGCCGGGCCGGTCGAGGCTTTCCACCCGTACCCGGTAGAAGATCTTCTCGTCGGCCGGCAGAGTGGCCAGCCGCACCTTGCCGGTGAAGTCGGTGTCGGGGGTGACGAGCGGGCCGCGCACGACGCGCGCCCCGCGGAAGTCCGGGCGGCGGGAGGCCTGCACCCAGAGCCGGCCGGGCCGGTCCGCGCGGGTCCAGACGATCGCCGAGTCGGCGGTGGCGTCGCCGCTCTGTACGCCGTGGGTGAGCAGCGGGCGGTTGCCCGCCGAGGAGAAGACGGGTGCCGATTCGAAGAGAGCGCCGCCGGCGATGCCGCTCGCCACCCCAGCGCGCAGCAGGGTCCGTCGAGAGATCAAGGTCATACCTAGATGACTATCGATCGGACGTGGCGCCGAGGTGGCTTTTACCCCTCGGTTCCTACAACTTCGGGAACTTTTACCCTCGGTTCTTACAACTTCGGGAACCAGAGCGCG
>DASWMR010000511.1:0-2426 GCA_036399635.1 Actinoplanes sp.
CTCGCCGACCGGACGGCCGTCCTCGTCGACGACGCTCGCGGCGACCCCGGAAACCGGTGTGCCGCAGCCGACGAGCGTCGTTCCGGCGGCCCGGTCCGCGATCGTGACGACCGGCCGGCCGGCGACCAGCGACGCGCCGTCGACGGTCACCGTGGTCAGCGCGGTCGAGCACGGCGCGGTGGTGACCGCAAGCGTCGACTCGGCCAGCCCGTACGACGGCATCATGACGTCGGGTCGAAGTCCGCACGGGGCCAGGAGGTCCAGGAACGCATCGAGGATCGCGATGTCGACGCGCTCGGCACCGACCACGATGCCCCGCCACCTGCTCAGGTCCAGCCCCGCCAGCTGTTCTCGCCGTACCCGCCGGACCACCTGGGCCAGGCCGAAGGTCGGCGTCCCGGTCATGGTCGCCCCGCCCGGGCCGAAGCGCTCGAGCCACCGCAGCGGGGACCGGATGAAGTCCTCCGGCCGCAGCAGCGACATGTCGATCCCCACGTCGATCGGCAGCAGGAACAGGCCGACCAGCCCCATGTCGTGGTGCATCGGGAGCCAGCTCGCGCTCGCGTCCCGCTCGGTCAGCCGCAGCGCCCGGCGCAGCGCGGTCACATTCGACTGGACCGCGGCGAACGGGATGCGGACCGCCCTGGGCGGCCCGGTTGATCCCGAACTGAACTGGATCACGCCGATCGCCGGCACGATCGGTGGATCGGTCAGCGGCGCAAGGGTCTCCGGGATGTCGGTCACCACGCCGCAGCCGTGCTCGGCGAGGGCCGGTCCGGCGACGGACGCCGTCTCCGCCGTCGTCGCCACGATCCGAGCCCCTACCAGCCGCACCGCCCGCACCAGATGGTCCAGATATGCCGATCGGTCCCGGAACGCGGCCGGCGGCGCGATCGGCGACGGCGTGGCGCCGAGCAGGATCGCACCGAAGAAGTCGGCCATGAACTCCGGTGAGGCGGCGCGCACGATGATCACCACGTCGCCGGAAGCCACACCCGCGGCGCGCAGGCGGCGCGCCGCCCGTCTCGCCATCAGGGCGAGGTCCGCGTACGAGTGGAACCGCCACGACCGGCCGCCGGGCTCGGGCACGTGCATTCCCCGGTCGGATCGCGGGTCGTCCAGCCATGCGAGCACCGACACGTCGACTCTCCCCCGTGTTCACCCGCCGACCGTCCACCGTGTACCGGCCGTGAGTGTACCGATCCGGGTGGCCAGAACGGAAACCTTGTTGCTCACCACGGGCCGGCAGTACCGTGCAGCGGTGATGGCCACGATCGGCGACCTGCCGTACCCACCGGACGAGGTCCGCGGGATCGTGGAGCGGATCAGGCTCGTGCCGGACGCCATGCGGACGTTCTCGCAGACCTCGACCGCCGCGACACGTACCCACCGCATCCGTCCTGAGCTTCTGGCCCACCTGCTCGACCTGGGTCTGCCGCATCGCACGGACGGCGGGGAACTGTCGTTCGACGAGTTCGACTTGTCCAATGTGGGCGTTGCCCTCGACCTGCCGTGTGCCCGGCGGATGGCTATGCGCTGGTGGGCCAAGGCACTGGCCGGCATGGTCCCGGGAAACCGGACCGTGTACTCCGTCGACAGCACCGCGTCCTGCCCGTCCCCCGGACATCCCGGCCCCTGCCCGTTCGTCCTGGAACCCCGGGTGGTCGAGGCCATGCGCGCCGGCAGCTTGCGCGAGCACGCCCCCGGCCGCTACAGCTTCGACGTCGAACTGACCGGCCGGACCCACCATTTCGGCGCGGCGTTCGCGCCGCTGGTCGAGCGGGCCAAAGCGATGCGGTTCCACCTGCTGCCGATCAACCATCCCATGGCGTTCGACCTCGGCCTCCTCGCGGAGACCGGCCTGGCCGACTGCCGGCTGGCAACCAAGGCGCTGGCCCGCCTCGCCGACGAGCTCCGCCTGCCGGTCCGACCGGCCATCGGCTACCTCATGGCGCCGCCGTATCCGCAGGCGCACGGCTGGATCGAGTTCAAGGAGGAGGGCCGGTGGTGGCCGGCGGATCCGTTCCTGCTCAACGCGCTGGCCGGATGGGGCATCGTCGATCCCGGACTCTGGCCGCCGGACCGCTCCCCCGAAGGACTCCTGTGGCGGCTGAGCGAGCGGGGATTCCGCGAGATCGCGCACGGCGACGCCACGGTTTTTCCCAAGATGGCGATCGTCGGCCGGAGCCACACCCCGACCGGCGACCCGCGAGGCGCCGGCTGACGACCGCGATGCCCTGACCGGCACCCCATGAACCGCTCCGCGACCCACCGGCCCTGACGAACCCAACCGACCCCGACACCGACCCAACCGATGAGGAACGATGCCCGACACTCCCGTCTTCAGCGACTCCGACCGGCAGGCGCTACGATCCAGCGTGGACACGATCGTGCAGCGGATCGTGGGCGTCTTCGCTCCGGAACCG
>DASWMR010000512.1:0-5757 GCA_036399635.1 Actinoplanes sp.
TGATGGCGATCCTGCTCACCAACCACGGCTGGGATTGGTACACGTCGATCCCGGCCGCGCTGGTCACCGGCGTCGTGATCGGCTTCATCCTGGGCTTCCTGGTGGCGAAGTTCGGCATCCCGTCGTTCGTCGTGACTCTTGCCGCGTTCCTCGCCTTCCAGGGCATCCTGCTGAAGCTGCTCGGCGGTGGCACCAACGTCTCGATCCGCAACGAGTTCGTGCTCAAGCGGTCCAACAACAACCTGCCGGTGCTCTGGAGCTGGCTCGAGGCGATCGTCGCCGTGGCCGGCGTCGCGGCGGTGCAGCTCAACCGGCTGCGCAGCCGGGCCGCCCGCGGCCTGGTCTCCGAGCCGATCGGCATCGCGCTGCTGCGGATCGCCGGCCTCGCCGTCGTGCTGCTGCTGGCCACCGCGCTGCTCACCCAGGAGCGCAGCGTCAACCCGGTGCTGAACTCGGTCAAGGGCATGCCGATCGTCGTACCGATCATCGGCCTTTTCCTGGTGCTCTGGACCTTCGTGCTGAGCCGCACCACGTACGGTCGGCACGTCTACGCGGTCGGCGGCAACACCGAGGCGGCCCGCCGTGCCGGCATCCCGGTCGACCGGATCCGTATCTCGGTCTTCGTGATCGGCTCGTTCATGGCGGCCATCGGCGGCATCCTCGCGGTCAGCCGGGCCAACTCGGTCGACCCGAACACCGGCGGTAGCAACATCCTGCTGTACTCGGTCGGCGCGGCGGTGATCGGCGGTACCAGCCTCTTCGGCGGCAAGGGCAAGGTCATCAACGCCGTGATCGGCGGCGCGGTGATCGCGGTGATCGACAACGGGATGGGCCTGATGGGCTACACGTCCGGCACGAAGTACATCGTCACCGGCCTGATCCTGCTCGTCGCCGCCAGCGTCGACGCTCTCGCCCGGCGCAGGGCGGCAGCCACCGGAAACCGATGAGCCACACCCTGGGGACGGGGGCGGCACGCTGATGCGGGCCGGCCCCAGCCAGGAGGAGGTCCGCCGGCACAACCTCGGGATCCTGCTGCGCTACGTGCACGTGCATGGCGCGACTTCGCGGGCCGAGCTCACCACCCGGCTCGGCCTCAACCGCAGCACCATCGGGGCACTCACCGCCGAACTGACCACCGCCGGGCTGGTCAGCGAGGCCACCCCGCGGGAGACCGGCCGGGCTGGGCGGCCCTCCCTGGTCGTCCGGCCGGAGTCGGCCAAGGTCTACGCGTACGCCCTCAGCATCGAGGTGGACCGGATGCGGGCGGCCCGGGTCGGCCTCGGCGGCCAGATCCTGGACCGGCGGGAGACCGAGCGCCCGCGCGGCATGCAGGTACTCGACGCGGTGCAGCCGCTCGCCCGCTTCGTGCACGAGATGAGCGCCGAGGCCCCGGCGGACGCCCGCTATGTCGGCACCGGCGTCGCGGTCGCCGGCATGGTCCGCCGGGCCGACGGCGTGGTGCGGCTCGCCCCCACGATCGGCTGGGTGGAGGAGCCGGTCGGCGCCGCGCTCGGTGCGGAACTCGGCGACGGCGGCCAGGTCACCGTCGGCAACACCGCGGACGTCTGTGCCCTCGTCGAGTTCAGCCGCGGGGCCGCGGCCGGCTGCGACAACGTCGTCTACCTCTACGGCGACGTCGGGGTGGGTGCCGGCATCATCGCCGACGGCCGGCGGGTGGCCGGCCACGGCGGGTACGGCGGCGAGGTGGGCCACATGGTGGTCAACCCGTACGGGCGGGAGTGCAGCTGCGGCTCGCGCGGTTGCTGGGAGACCGAGATCGGCGAGTACGCCCTACTCAAGCACGCCGGGCGCGCCGACCAGAGCGGCCGGGAAGCGGTCCTCGACGTGATCGACGCGGCAATGCGGGGGGACAGCCAGGCCCAGTTCGCGGTGCGCCAGGTCGGCGAGTGGATCGGCTTCGGGGTCGGGAATCTGGTCAACATCTTCAACCCGGAGGCGGTCATCTTCGGCGGTACCCTGCGCGACATCTACCTGGTCGCGGCCGCTCAGATCCGCAGCCGGCTGAACGCCATCGCGTTGCCCGCCTGCCGCGAGCACATCCGGCTGCGCACCCCCGAAATGGGCTACGACGCGGCCCTGCTCGGCGCCGCCGAACTGGCTTTCGAACGGCTCCTCGCCGACCCGCTGCTGAGCTGACGTCTTCTGGAGCTAGCACGCATCGTTCTCGATCTTGTTGATTGATGCTGCGCCCCGGTGGGTTCGCTGCACAAGATCGGGTGTTTCGAGCAGGTGGCGTTGCTGAGTCGCCGCGTGGGCTGCGGGGGAGCACGATGGGGTGGTGAACCTTTCCGTGCGTGCTGGGCTTGCCGGTGTCGCTGCCGCGGCGGTGGCCGTGGGCGTGGCCGAGGTGGTCGCGGTGGTCACCGGCCCGCTGTCGGCGCCGTTGCTGGCGGTCGGCGGGGTGGTGGTCGACCACGTGCCTCCGCCGGTGAAGGACTTCGGCGTGCGGCTGTTCGGGGTGCACGACAAGACGGCACTGATTGTGGGGACGGCGATCCTGCTGGCGGCCTACGCCTACGGGATCGGGGTGGTCGCGCTCCGATCGTGGCGGGTGGCGCTCGGCGGGATCGCGCTGTTCGCCGTGGTCGGCGTCGCTGCGGCGATGACCCGGCACCACGCCGGAGCGTTCGCTTGGCTACCCACCATCGTCGGGGCCGCGCTGACCATCTGGGTGCTCCACCACCTGCTTGAACTGGCCGGCGCGCCGAACCGTGCCGGTGCTGCGGTGGGTGCGGCGCCGGGCGGTGTGGTGGGTGGTGCGGTGGGTGCGGCGCCGGGCGGTGTGCCGACTGCGCGCGGTGATGTGGGGCGGGATGGCGCGGTGCCGTTCGCGGCGGCGAGTGCTGGTGGTGCGGTGCCCGGCGAGGTGGCGGGTAGTGCGGGTGTGGGGGTGGCTTCGGGGGTCGGGGTGAGTGGGCAGCTCCGCCCGGCGCGGGCGGACGGCCTGGCGCACGACGCTGGCGGGACTGAGGGGCCGGGTGCTTGGCACGACGCGTACTCCCGGCGCCTTTTTCTCCGGAGGGTGGGGATCGTGGCGGCCGTGGCCGCCGTCAGCGGCGTTGGTGGGCGCCTGCTGACCTCGCGGCGGGCGGTGACCGCGGCGCGAGCGGAGGTCGTGTTGCCGGTGCCGCGGCAGACGGCGGCACCGATCGCGGCCGGCGTGCAGGTGGTGGGGGCGAGTGCCTTCGTCTCGTCCAATCAGGATTTCTACCGGATCGACACGGCGCTGTACCCGCCGCAGGTGGATCCCTCGACGTGGCAGTTGCGGATTCACGGCATGGTGCGCAACCCGATCACGATCACCTGGGCGGAGTTGCTGCAGCGCCCGATGATCGAGCGGTACGTGACGTTGGCGTGTGTGTCCAATGAGGTCGGTGGGGATCTGATCGGCAATGCGCTGTGGCTCGGTACGCCGATCAAGGAGCTGCTCGACGAGGCCGAGCCGCTGCCCGGCGCCGATCAGGTGATCCAGCGATCGGTGGACGGGTGGACCTGCGGATCGCCGACGGCAGTGCTGCGGGATGGGCGCAATGCGCTGCTGGCGGTCGGGATGAACGGCAAGCCGCTGCCGGTGGAGCACGGGTTTCCGGTGCGGATGGTCGTGCCGGGGCTGTACGGCTATGTCAGCGCCTGTAAGTGGATCACCGAGATCGAGGTGAGCCGGTTCGCCGACTTCGACGCCTACTGGGTGCCGCGCGGCTGGTCGGCGCAGGGGCCGATCAAGACGGAGTCGCGGATCGACACGCCACGCGACGGCGCCAAGCGCCAGGCCGGCACGGTGCAGATCGCCGGCGTGGCATGGGCTCAGCACCGGGGCATCGCCAAGGTGGAGGTGCAGGTGGACGATGGACCGTGGGAGACAGCGACGCTGGCCGCCACGGTCTCCAGTGACACCTGGCGGCAGTGGAGTCATGCCTGGTCGGCGACCTCGGGAAAGCACATCCTGCGAGTGCGGGCGACCGATATCAGCGGGCAGACACAGACCAGCACACCGGCTCCGCCGGCGCCGGACGGGGCCACCGGATGGCACGCAGTGCAGGTGCGGATCGATTAGTTGAAGGCCGCACTTGCGGTCCGTCTTGGGTGCGCAAGTCGCTCGTACGGTGGCTTTCATGTCAACCAAAACGGTTGTTGAACAGCAGCCGAGCAAAGCTGCCCGGCCCCCGCGGGGGGACCGGGTCCTTCTGGTAGTGCCGCTTGCGGCGACGAGTCAGGCTGCCGGTGCCTGCCGCTGTGCCGGCACCGCCGACTTGTGGGGACGGCCGAGGCGGGCTTCGAGACGAGCCAGGTCGACCCGCCCGTGATGCCGGTCTGCGAGGTCCTCCCAGCCGACCGCGAGCAGCCGCAGCCGCTCCGCTTCGCTGAAGCCTCCCCAGACCCCGTACGGCTCACGAATCGCCAGAGCATGCGCGGCACACTCGGCCCGGACCGGGCATGCGCCGCACATCGCCTTGGCCTTGGCCTCACGGCGATTGCGGGACGAACCGCGCTCGCCGTCCGGGTGAAAGAACTGTGCGCTGTCCCGGCCTCGGCAAAGTCCGAGTCGCTGCCAGTCCCAGAGGTCGGCGATGGGCCCGGGCAGTCTGCGAACGTTCGACATCAAACACCCTCCTCCCGCGCGGCACCGCGGAGTGTCTTTATGAGGGGCCTCGCTCAGGCCTGTCGCCGTGGTACCCCGGTGATCCCTGGCTCACACACCAACCTGTCGATGTCTTCCCAAGCCACATGGCATCGCTCCAGCAACTCACACCCATCTTTCCCATTTTTTCCATCTAAAGCGCGTAATGCTGCGGCCCTCGCGTGATCTCCTCTGAGAGAGAAGGAGGATCACTGTGCGTACCGTCCTCGTGTGCGTCCGTACCCCGCTGGCGGCCCAGACCGTCGCGTCCACCGCGGCCCGGCTCGGCATGACCGGCGTCGTCCGGACCGCGGTCAGCGAGACCGAGGCCATGATCCGCCTGGCTGAACGTCCGGCAGAAGTGGTCCTGGCCGACACCGCTGTGACCCGTCCCGACAGCGTCGGTTTCACCCGGCGTGTTCTTGCCCGTGCCCCACAGGCACAGTTGGTGCTCTTCGGTGCCGAAGATCCACGAGTCGCCGCAGCGGCCGTGGCAGCCGGTGCCCGCGGTGTGATCCGCGGGGTCGAGCACGACCTGGTCAGTGTGGTCGCCAAGGCACTTCTCCTGCTGCTTCTCCCGGTGCGGCCGCAGGGCATGCCGATCAACGGAGCCAACGCCCAGCCGGCCACCGTCGCCGGCGGCGCCCGAAACCAGAACTCGACGGCGGCCCGGGCCGCCTATCAGAACGGCCTCAGCATGGGTGCGCCGAACACGGCCTCGGTTCCGTCGATGCTGCCGAACTCGCCGATGGTGCCGTCCCAGCGTGGCGACGCCCCGATCGACCCGGCGACCGGCCGTCCGATGGTGGCCTGGCCGGGCAACGAGACCCAGGTCGGCGTCGCCGACCCGGCACCGGCCGGGCGGCGGCTCACGCTTACTGAGCGTGAGTTACAGGTGCTGCGCGGCATGGCCGACGGGAAGAGCAACGCGGAGATCGGCCGCGAGCTTTTCGTCTCCGAGGACACGGTGAAAACGCACGCACGGCGTCTCTTCCGCAAACTCGGCGCCCGGGACCGGGCCCACGCGGTAGCCGCCGGCTTCCGAGCCGGCCTAGTCGCCTAGCAGCGAGCCACTGCTCGCTAGCCCCTAGCTAGCGGCAGTGAACGAGCGAGGGTTG
>DASWMR010000513.1:0-3430 GCA_036399635.1 Actinoplanes sp.
GGCCGGGCTGGCCGGCGAGCCGCCCTACCTGGTGGTCGACATCGGCGGCGGGTCGACCGAGTTCGTCACCGGCAGCACCGGCGTCGAGCGGGCCATCTCGATGGACATCGGCTGCGTCCGGATGACCGAGCGGCACCTGCACAGTGATCCGCCCACCCCGGCCGAGATCGCGGCGGCCGAGCAGGACATCACGGCCGCGGTGGACGCCGCCCTGGCCGCGGTGCCCGGCCGCGCGGCCGCGACGCTAGTCGGCCTGGCCGGCACGGTCACCACGGTCACGGCGTTGGCGCTCGGTCTGCCCACGTACGACGCCGGCCGCATCCACCACGCCGAGGTCTCGAAGGCGGAGGTCGCCCGGGTCACCGCCGATCTGCTCGGCATGACCGTCGCCGAGCGGCTCGCCCTGCCGGTCATGCACCCGGGCCGGGCGGACGTGATCGGGGCGGGTGCCCTCATCCTCCGGATCATCCTGGAGCGCTCGGGCCAATCCTCGGTCGTCGCCTCCGAGCACGACATCCTGGACGGCATCGCGTATTCCCAAGCGCGCTGAACGTTCTTGACGCTATTTCGCAGTGCGAAGTAGTGTGCACCGCGTGGATACCACCCAACTCCTCAAGGGAGTGTTGGACCTCGCGGTCCTCGCCGCCCTGCGCGACGAGGACGGCTACGGCTACGACATCCTGCGCCGGCTGCGCTCCGCCGGCCTGGAGGAGGTCGGCGACGCTTCGGTCTACGGCACCCTCCGTCGGCTCTTCAACGCCGGCTTCCTGACCACCTACGTGGTGCCGAGCGACGAGGGCCCGCACCGCAAGTACTACGGCCTCAACGCCGCCGGCCGCGCCGAGTTGCAGCGGTCCGGCAAGATCTGGCACGGATTCGCATCGATCATGAACGATCTGCTTCGCGAGCGGGAGATGGCGTGAACCCCACCGGACAGGACGAGATAACCGCCTACCTCGAGGGGGTCCGGGAGGCGCTGGCCGGGCTGCCCGAAGCGACCTGCCAGGAGCTGCTCGAAGACCTTCCGGAACACCTGGCGGAAGTGCGGGCCGAGGGCGAGGGCACGCTGATCGACCGGCTGGGCACCCCGCAGGCGTACGCGGCGGAGCTGCGCGCAACCGCAGGTTTCGTCGGCGGCTTCCCCGACCCGCCGCCGGACAGGTGGGCGCCGTTCCACCAGGCGCGCACCGACGTGCTGCGGCTGCTGGGCAGGGCGGACGTGCGGATCGGCCCGGTGCTCGGCTATCCGAAGGCGAGCGACTTCCTGGTGCTGCTGCGCCCGGCCTGGTGGCTGCTGCGGGGCTACCTGGCCGCGATGGCGATCGCCTACCTGTTCGACGGCAGCGGCCATCGTGGCCTGCTGCCCCGGATCGGCGGCAGCGATCTGTTGGCGCTCATCCTGCTGGCCGGCTGCGTGGTGCTGTCGATCACGCTCGGTCGGCGCTCGACGGTTCGCGTGGGGTGGCCGAAGCTGGCGCTCTGGTCCGGCTCGGCGTTCCTGGTGATCTTCGCGATGGCCGGCTTCGTGTACGCCGACGACAGTGTCCGCGACCCCGGCTACAGCGGCGTCAGCAGCTATGACGCCAATCCCTACAGCAACGTGAGTGACGTCTTCGTCTACGACAGCTCGGGCAAGCTGGTGGTCGGCGCCCGGCTGTTCGACCAGGACGGAAATCCGATCCAGCTGGGCTCGGCCTACTGTCAGAACCCGGAAACCGGCGAGACCACGCACAGCTTCCGCATGGGTTACCCGTTCTGCCTGGAGAGGGAGCCGTTCGCCTCCCCGGCACCCAGCCCGAGCAGTCCGACACCCGGCCCGAGCAAACCCGCACCCGGCCCGAGCGACCCGGCACCCGGCCCGAGCGACCCTGCACCCGGCCCGAGCGACCCTGCACCCGGCCCGAGCATCCCCGCGCCCAGCCCGTCAGTCCACTCTGGTCGGCCATCGCTGCCCTCGCCCTCGGGTCCCTGAGGGACGGTCCACATCCTCCGCCGAACGGGTGACGGGGCGGGGGCGTTCGGTCGGTCTTTGGTCGGCGGTGGCGACGGCGGTCCGATGTCGCCATGTTTGGCAGATCGATGCTGGCTGACGGGGTCGCGGGGGAGTCAGGCCGCTCGTTAAGGTCTCCCCCTGCGATGGTCGACCCCTGCGAAAGGACCACCCCGTGAGCAACCCCTACCCGCCGGCCGACCCGGGTCAGCCCGGTTACCGGCCGCCGCATGCGGGTCAGCCCGGTTACCCGACGGCCGGATCGGGTTACCCACCGGCCCAGTCCGGCCAGCCCTATGCCCAGGGTGCGAGCTATCCGCAGCAGAGCCAGCCCTACCCGCAGGAGCAGTCCTATCAGGGCCGGTCCTACCAGCAGGGCGAGCCGTATCAGGGCCAGAGCTACCCGCAGAACCAGAGCTACGCACCGGGCGAGGCCTATCAGCAGGGTCAGTCCTCTCCGCAGGGTCAGGACTACCAGCAGGGTCAGTCCTATCCGCAGCGGCAGGGCTACCAGCAGGGTCAGGCCTATCCGCAGGGTCAGGGCTACTCGCAGGGTCCGTCTTATCCGCCGGGTCAGGGCTATTCGCAGGGGCCGGCCGGCCAGCCGACTCCGGGCTTCCCGACTCCGGGCTCGGGCCAGGAGCCGCATGAGTTCGACGCGTTTCCGACCGAGAAGAAAAAGGGCGGCGCCCGCCGGCTGATCTTGCGGGTCCTCGGCATCGCCGTCGTGCTGATCATCGTTGTGGTGTTCCGGGGCGCCTTCCTCGGCGACAAGGCGAAGGACGCCAAGGCCGGCGACTGCATCTCCCCCGCGGCGGAGGTCTCGCAGCAGGAGACCACCAAGACCAAGGCCAAGGTCGTCGACTGCGGCGCGTCGGATGCCAAGTTCACCGTGGTCGCCCGGGTCGACGGCGATACCGACGGTAAGAGCAAGGAGTGTGACAAGTTCTTCACCGAAGGCGAGGAGTTCTACCTCTACACCGCCGACACGTACCTGCTCTGCCTGCGCCCGAACAAGTGATCCGTGGCACCCGGGTGCGACCGCGCGGCCCCGAGGATGCTGTGCTGCCCTGATGAGTTCGGGGGAGTCGTGCGCGCGTACCGCTGCGGAGGTCTCGGTCAAGGCGGCCGGCGCCGCGTCGCTCGCCGCGCTGGACGTCGAGATCGCGGATTGTTTCGCCTGTCCCAGGCTGGTGGCCTGGCGGGAGGAGGTCGCCCTGGTCAAGCGGGCCGCGTTCCGCGAGCAGGAGTACTGGGGGCGCCCGGTCCCCGGCTTCGGCGCCGCCGACGCCCGGATCGGCATCTTGGGGCTGGCGCCGGCGGCACACGGCGGCAACCGGACCGGGCGCGTCTTCACCGGCGACCGATCGGGTGACGTGCTGTTCGCCGCCCTGCACCGGGCAGGTCTGGCGAACCAGCCGACAAGCGTCGCCGCCGACG
>DASWMR010000514.1:0-5901 GCA_036399635.1 Actinoplanes sp.
ACCCGCTGTTCGGCCGGGCGGTCCCGAACCGCTACCGGGCCCGCGCTTTCGGAGTGGCCGTCAGCGGCCTCTGCGCCGGGCAGGGCCTCGCCATGCTCGGCGCCGGTTTCCTCGCCGGTTTCTCGGCCCCGACCGCGGTCATCGCCGCCAGCGGCGTGGCCGGCACCCTCGCGGTCGCCGCGGTGGCCGCCCGCTGGCCGCGGCCGGCAACGCCGGAAGCCGTTGCCTCGGCAACGCCGGAAGCCACTGCCTCGGCAACGCCGGATGCCGTTGCCGAGTCGCAGCGCGAGATGGAGACGGTCTAAGGCTCCACGAAAACGGCCACCGTCCGGGCCGGGACCCGGAACGTGCCGGTGGACTTCACGAACGAGGCGGTGCGGACGACCGGGTCGGCGGAGGCCTGCTGCACCGGGTGCAGCGCCACCGTCCGGCCGGCCAGCGTCGCGACGGTCTGGGTGACCGCCGCCGAGGTGCCGTTGAAGACCACGGTCACCGACTTGCCGGTGCGGGCGAGACCCCGGCCGTCCAGGGTCATCGTGACGACCCCCGGTGTCTCGCCCGTGCCGGACAGCGGGAACGACAGCCTCCTGCGCACCTCGGCGGCGGTCGGCAGGCCGAAGACCGGCGAGGAGCGGCGGATCCGCAGGAGCTCCTGATACCGGGCGTCGGCGAGATTGATGGCGGCACAGTCCGGGACGAGCTTCTCCTCGGCCAGCAGCGGGCGGGCGTACGGCCACTTGTCCTGGTTGTCCGCGGCCGGCGGCAGGCCCCGACCGAAGCCGTTGCCGTCCGCGCAGTCCCAGGTGATCTGGTTGAACCAGTCACCGGAGTTGAACGAGTTGCGGTCCAACGACTTCGAGCGCAGCCGCTCGCTGCCGGCCGCGGCGAACCCGGCGCCCTGCCCCAGCACCGTGGTGGCCAGCGCCACCGACTGGGCGCGGGCACGCTCCACCGCCGAGGTGCCCGCCGGCAGCTTGTACACCAGTGCGTCGTACAAGATCTCGTTGTCGTGCGCGTCGGCGTAGGTGATCGCCTCGGCCGGCGCCGCGGTGTAACCGGCCGGCTGGCCGTTGTAGTCGACCTGCGACCCGGTGACCGTGGTGCCGGCCGACGAGACGAAGCGGTACGACGCGAGATTGCCGCTGAGCCCCACCTTGATCAGATCCTGGTAGTGCAACAGCCGCGCCCGCTGCTCGGCGGCGGTGCCGTTCGCCGGGTCGCCGTTCGGGTCGGTGAAGAGGCCGGAGGCGAAGCCCTGGATCCGCGGGTTGGTGTCGAACGGCCCGCCGCCGCGGACCGCGTCGCGCAGCCGGTCGTTGAAGGTGCCGATCCCGGTGCCGGCCATGTTCGCCTGGCTCGCCTGCACGAAGCGCGCGTTGCCGGCCACCTCACCGAAATCCCAGCCTTCGCCGTACAGGTAGATGTTCTTCCCGTCGACGCCGTCGCGGCCGAGTGTGAGCCGGTCGAGCGCGGCCCGCACCGCCAGGATGTTCGCCTTGGGGTGGTGACCCATCAGATCGAAGCGGAAACCGTCCACCTTGTACGCCCGGGCCCAGGTGACGATCGAGTCGACGACCAGCCTGCCCATCATGGCGTTCTCCGGCGCGGTGTTGGCGCAGCAGGTCGAGGTCGCCACCGTGCCGTCGGCGAGCAGCCGGTGATAGTAGCCCGGCACGATCTGGTCGAGCACCGACTTCGGGTCGGCGCCCGAGGCCGAGGTGTGGTTGTAGACGACGTCCAGCACCACCCGTAGGCCGGCCTTGTTGATCCCCTGGACCATTTGCCGGAACTCCGCGGTGCGGCTGTCCGGGTCGACCGCGTAGCCGCCCTCGGGGGTGGTGTAGTGCAGCGGGTCGTAGCCCCAGTTGTAGCCGTCCGTCGCGGCCACCGCGCCCACGCACTTCTGCTGCTGGTCGGAGTCCGGCGCCAGCGACGGCAGGTCGCAGGCCGGCTGCTGCTGGTCGGCGCGCCTTTCCGGAATCGTCGCGAAGTCGAAGACCGGCAGCAGGTGCAGGTGGGTGACCCCGGAGCCGGCCAGCTCCTTGAGGTGCTTCATCCCGGTGGTCGCCGGATTCGTGAACGCCGCGTAGGTGCCGCGCTCGGCGGCGGGCACGCTGCGGTCGGCGATCGAGAAGTCCCGTACCGAGAGCTCGGAGATCTGGATCTTTGCGGGGGCGGTGGCGGCCGGCTTGCGCAGGGTGCTCCAGCCGATCGGCGCGAGCGCCGGATCGGCCAGGTCGACGATCCGGCTCAGCTTCGAGTCGGTGGAGAGCGCCAGCGAGTAGGGGTCGGTCACGGCGGCCGTGACGACTTTCTGGGCCGCGGGCTGCCAGGCGGTGACCCGGTACGTGTAGTACCTGCCCTTCCAGGACGCCGGGCCGCGCACCGACCAGACGCCGGTGCGGTCGTCGCGGGTCATCGCGACGGTCCGCGGGGTCGCCGTCGGGGTGTCGTAGAGCTGCAGGTCGACGGTGCGCGCGGTCGGCGCCCACACCGACAGGGTGCTGCCCACCGGGCCGAGCCGGGCGTGCACCGCCGGGGCGTACACGTCGTCGAGCACACCGGCGGTCTGCACACCGGTGGCCGAGAGCAGCTTGCCGGTGGCGTCCCGCTCGGTGATGACGACCTGGCCGCGCAACGCCTCACGCACCTTGGCAGTGGACGAGAGCCGGAACGCCTTGTCCTGCCACAAATGCGGGAACTTCGTACGTTGGGTCTCGGTGAGTCCGTCGCGCCGGGCGGCCAGCCGGATCGACGCGTACGCTGCTGTCAGCTCGCCGTCCGCGACGCCGATCCCGTCCGCACCGGCGTACACCAGGTCGTAGACCCGGCCGTCGGTTCCGCCGCCGGGCTGCCACGCGACCGTGCCGCGGTCGAGCCAGACCGCCTTGGCCTTGGCCAGGTCGACCTCGCCGCCGGCGCCGGCCTTCTCGACGAGCGGCAGCAGCCGCGGCGACACGCCGGCGAGCTGCCAGATCTCCCGGCCGGCCGTGGTGAAGTCGATTCGCTGATCGTCGGGCAGGTCTTTGGTGTCGCCGTTGTGAATGATGTAGTTGAGCCCGGTCGCACCGGCCGCGAGCGGCACCTTCCAGTACACCCCGAACGCATCGGTGCCCGACGGCGGAAGTGGCGAGGCCCAGTCGGTACCGGTCGCGGCGCCATCCCAGACGTGCAGGCCCCATCCGTCGTAGTTGCCGGGTCGTCGATAGTGGATGATCGCGGTGTTCTGGTCCTGCGCCGGGTCGGGCTGACCGGTCGCCGCCTGCCGGGTCGGGTAGACCGCCGGATCGCCCTGCCTCAGCCACACCTCGGGCGTCTTCGTGGGATCGAGCGTGCGGTCCTGGTCGACGTCCTTCACCCCGTCCTTGCTCACCACCACGAAGCCGACGCTCCTGGCGGCGGGCGCCAACTTCACAAAGGCGAAGCGGCCGTACGAGTCCTCGCCCGCGAACGGCTGCCCGGCCGGCCACGTCGTGGTCATCGACGGGTCGACGTCGCCGAATGCATAGAGCCCATAATCGTCGTAGCCACCGGCCAGCCGCTGGTAGTGCACGACGGCGTAGTCCGGGCTGGCCGTGGTGGCCGGCGTGCCCACCTTGACCGAGTTGGTCGTCGAGGCCAGTCGTCCCCGGCTGTCACGCACCACCGCCTTGTAGGTCACCGCAGTACCGCCGGCCAGCCCGGTGAGGTCGTGGTAGACCCGGTAGGGCGCGTGCTCGGCGGTGCCGAGCAGCGTCCACGGCCCGCCGGCGACCTGCGCCGCGAAGGTCACGGTGGCGAGCGGGTCACCCGTCGTTTCGGCGGTGAGTTCGGTGCGGGTAGGGACGAGCGCGCCGTCAGCCGGCGCCGTGATGGCGACAGTCGGCTGGGCCGCCGGTGCCGGAACCGGCGTGTCCGCGCGCAGCACCACTGTGGACAGCGCCGGGACGGTGACGGCCAGCTTTCCGTCCGCACCGGCCTTGACGACCGCGTTCCCGCCGTAGATGCCGCGGAACGCCGAGCCGGCCGACCAGGTGTCGACGGTGACGGTCTGCGCGGTGGCCGCGCTGTTCGACGCCACCAGGTACTCGTTGCGCTTGGCGCCGTCGAGGCGGGAGATGGCGAAAACGCCGGGGCCGTTGGCCGCGTACCGGGGAATTTGAATGCCGTCGCTGAGCGCGGGATGCGCCTTGCGCAACGCGGCCAGCGAGGCGATCGTCCGGTAGAGCGGGTGGGCGGTGTTGAAGTTGTCCACCGCGTGCGTGCGGTCGGTGCCGATCAGGTCGTCGTCCAGATAGTCCGCGGACTGCGAGGCGAACATGTCCTGCCGCGCGTCCTTATCCCCGCCCGGCCCGGTGAAGCCCTGCTCGTCGCCGGAGTAGACGACCGGCTGGCCGCGGGTGAGGAACATCAGCTCGTGGGCGAGCTGGTCACGCCGCAGGTAGCTGGCCGGGTCGGCACCGCCGCCTTCGATGAACGAGCCGATGCGGCCCATGTCGTGGTTGCCGAGGAAGGTGGGCAGGCGATCGGCCCCGGTGTCCCGCGCGGTGTAGAGCGCGTCCTTGGCGTACACGTCGGCGAGTGCCTGCGCGGAGCCGGCGCCGGCGACGAAGCCCTTGGCCGCCTCCTGGAACGAGAAGTCGAGGGTGGCCGGCAGGCCGCCCTGCCGCACGTAGGTCGACTCGATCTCCTGGTCGGCGCTGTAGACCTCACCGAACATGAAGAAGTCCTTCTTACCGGCCCGCGCCGCGGCCTGGTCGATGCCGGCGCTGAACTGCGACCAGAAGTCGAGGTCGACGTGCTTGACCGTGTCCAGGCGGTAGCCGTCGATGCCGGTGTCGGCGATCCAGTCGGCGTAGATCCGGGTGAGGCCGCGAACCACGTCGGGGCGCTCGGTCCACAGGTCGTCGAGGCCGTAGAAGTCGCCGTACTCGCTGTTCTCGCCACTGAAGGTGGAGTTGCCGCGGTTGTGGTACATCGTCGGGTCGTTCAGCCAAGCGGGCACCTTCACCGCGCGGTCCGCCGGGGTCGGAAACACCGGGGTGTACGGGAATGAGGCCGTCGACACGCGCGGAAAGCCGTTGCGTCCGTCGGAGTAGTTGCGGTCGTCGAAGGCCCGCCCCTGCGCGTCCTTGTAGGGCGCGCTCGCCTTGTCGACGTAGTCGTAATCACCCTGGGCGTTCTGCAGGACGTCCGCCGTGTGGTTCGCGATGATGTCCAGGAACACCTTCATGCCGCGCTGGTGCGCCAGCTTGACCAGGCGCTTGAGGTCGGCATTCGTGCCGAAATGCGGGTCCACCTGGGTGAAGTCGGTGATCCAGTAGCCGTGGTAGCCGGCCGAGATGTCGGAACCACTGCCCTGCACCGGCCGGTTCTTGAAGACCGGCGCCAGCCAGATCGCGGTGGTGCCGAGGCCCTGGATGTAGTCCAGCCGCTCGATCACGCCGGGCAGATCGCCGCCGTGGTAGAAGCCCTTGTCGGCCGGGTCGTAGCCGGTCGCCAGCCGGTCGCCGGCGAGACCGGCCCGGTCGTTGGCCGTGCTGCCGTTGGCGAACCGGTCGGGCAGCACGAAGTAGTACTGCTCGGACTTCGCCGGGCGGTCCGCGCTCCACTGGGCGATCACCGAGTCGGTCGGGACCCGGGCGGCCGCCTGGGCGGGTGTCGCGATCAGGAACGGCAGGAAAAGGCAGAGTACGGCCGTGAGTCGTGCGACCACTGTGGTCCCTTCAGCCATTGCAGTGCCCAGACCTGGAACGCCGGGCCGTCCCCTTCGAGGACGATGGCGCCCTCAGTTCCGGTGTACAGCGACTCCGCGCCGCCGTAAAGGTTCTCGGCGCGGGTACCGGGCGGCAGACCGGTCAGCCGCAGCGGCTGGCCGGCCGCCCGGCGGGCCAGCACCAGTAGACTCTGCCCGGCGCTCTC
>DASWMR010000515.1:0-6634 GCA_036399635.1 Actinoplanes sp.
AGAAACACCAGCAGATCGAACTCGAGCCGGGTCAGCGGCAACACCTCGCCGTCGAGCAGCACCTGGCGGGAGCCGGTCAGCATCCGCACCTCCGGGCCGCCCAACGGCTCCTGGACGGGCGGCAGGCCCGGCTCGACGGTCACCGCACCCTGGCTGATCTCGACGAGCTCGCGGACCGCCTCGATCAGCCGGAACGCCTGCGGGGTGAGCGCGTCGCCGGTCAGCGGGATGGCCACTGTGACAGTCAGCGCCGGCTCGACCGGACGCCGCGACGCCGCACCCCGGCCCGGCCCGGTGGCATGGCGATTGGGCCGTGGTGACAGTGCACTGGCCGGCATTAAATGAGCCCCCTGATAAAGCATTCCCCGGCAACCGAATTCGCCCGATCACCCTCCGTAAATCGCCGACGATGTTTCCGGTCCCGCGGTTGCCGGGTCAAGGAGCCAACCACAGTGTGGGAAAAGCGTTCCAAATTTTGCATTGGCGCATGAATGCATTCTGGAACGGATGGCGACCGGGTGCTTAAGCATTGCCGAACGGGCGGCGTTAGGCTCGCCCGGTGACCGAATCACTCGACGAGGCGGCGCTCGACTTCGCCCACCAGATGTTCGACCTGGCCCGCATGGGCGCGGCCGACGAACTGGGCGGATATCTGGCCCAGGGGCTGCCGGCGAACATGACCAACCACAAGGGCGACACGCTTCTGATCCTCGCCGCGTACCACAATCACCCGGCGACCGTCGCGGCCCTGCTCGCGGCCGGCGCCGATCACGCCCGGGTCAACGACCGCGGTCAGACGGCACTCGCGGCGGCGGTGTTCCGGCAGAATGCCCAGACCGTCAGCACACTTCTCGCGGCCGGCGCGAATCCGCACGACGGGAACCCGTCGGCGATCGCGACGGCGGAATTCTTCAAGCTGCCGGAGATGGTGGATTTGTTGAACCGGAAATAGAACGTGCCGGCCGCAGATCCCGCGCGGCGAACGGATCACCGCGCGGGATCGGCGATCATTCCCCGCTGGAGGTGAGCCGGCGGCCCACGGCGGCGATGAGCCTGTCCAGCTCGGAACCGAACGGGTTGTCGTGCACCAGATAGGTCCAGGTCGCGCTCGGCCGGACGATCTCGGCCCGGTCCGGCTCCCAGCCGTCGGTGAGGTCGACCTCCTCGAACGTGGCGACGGTGCGCGCCTCGACCTCCAGCAGCACCTTCTGGAAGGCGGGCACCGCGGACCGGTGGAACTCGTCCAGCGGGTCCAGCTTGCCCAGCGCCCGCAGGTGCACGCCCTCGCGTACCTCGTTCAGCTCGGCCAGGTGCTCGGCCCACAGCCGGTCGAGGTGGTACAGCGCGATCGCGCGGGCCGCGTCGGAGAGCACGTCCTCGTCGGTCTCCTTGGCCTTCTCCGGCGACCGCTCGAGCAGCATAATGGCGGCGATCTCGGAGGTGAGCACCCGCTCCCGGCGCTCGGCCAGGGCGATTCGCTGCTGCTCGATCACCACGCTGTACCGCCAGGTGTTGCGGTGGATCTCGTGGTTGACTCCCTCGGCCACCCGCTGGGCGTGCTCGACCGCGTAGTCGACCTGGTCGTCGTGCACCACGCCGTCCATGTCCATCCGCGGCGACGCCGGCAGGATGTCGCCGGCGTGGCGGGTGACCAGCTCGTCCTCGAGGCTGACGAAGAAGACCGACCCACCCGGGTCGCCCTGCCGGCCGGCTCGGCCGCGCAGCTGGTCGTCGACCCGGCGACTGTCGTGCCGGCCCGAGCCGACCACGAAGAGGCCGCCCAGCTCGACGACCTTCTCCCGGTCCTGCTCGTCGCTGCCGCCGAGCCGGATGTCGACGCCACGGCCGGCCATCTGGGTCGAGACGGTGACCGCGCCCAGCGCGCCCGCCTCGGCGATGATCGCGGCCTCTTCGGAGTCGTTCTTCGCGTTCAGCACCACGGACGGGACGCCGACCGCGGCGAGCTGTTTCGCGAGCAGCTCGGACGCCTTCACGTCGAGAGTGCCGATCAGCACCGGTCGCCCCTTCTCGTGGGCGATCTTGATTTCCTCGACCAGGGCCTCATCGCGGGTCTCGTGCGCCGAGTAGATCCGGTCCGGCTCGTCCTCGCGGATGTTCGGCGTGTTCGGCGGGATGACCGCGACTTCCAGGTTGAAGTACTCCCGGAGCTGCTCGCCGACGTGCACCGCGGTCGCGGTCATGCCGCAGACCGTCTTGTAGAGCGCGATGTAGGCCTGCACGGTGATCGTGTCGAGGACCTCGCCCTCGGCGGTCTCAGTCAGGCCCTCCTTCGCCTCGACCGCGGCCTGCAGGCCGTCCGGCCAGCGGCGGCGCTGGGCCACCCGGCCACGCATCTCGTCGATCAGCTCGACCGTGCCGTTACGCACGATGTAGTCGACGTCGCGGCGTAGCAGGGCGTGCGCGTGCAGCGCCACGTTCACCGCGGAGAGCTGCTGGACCTGGTCGTCCGCGTACAGATCGACGCCGCCCAGCTCCTCCTCGATGCGCTTGAGGCCGGCGTCGGTGAAGGCCACGCTGCGGCCGTCCTCGGCCACCTCGTAGTCCTTGCCCGGCCGCAACTCGCGCACCAGGCTCGCCGCGTTGTGCACCGGGTCGCTCTCGGTGGCGATGTTGCCGGCCAGCACCATCGGCACCCGGGCCTCGTCGATCAGGATCGAGTCGGCCTCGTCCACGATCGCGGTGGCCAGCTCGCGCTGCACCCGGTCCTGGACGTCGGTGACCAGCTGGTCGCGAAGGTAGTCGAAGCCCGCCTCGCTCACCGAGACGTACGTGACGTCGGCCAGGTAGGCCTCGCGGCGCTCCTGCGGCGTGGACGCCTCGGTCACCCAGGCGACCGACCGGCCGAGCAGCGTGTAGACCGGCCGCATCCACTCCGCGTCCCGGCGGGCCAGATAGTCGTTGACGGTGAGGATGTGCACCGGGCCATTGCCCAGCCGGACATGGCCGTAGGCCGCGATCGCCGCGGTCAGCGTCTTACCCTCACCAGTGGCCATCTCGGCGACCCTGCCGGAGAGCAACGACATGACACCGAGCAGCTGTACGTCGTACGGCCGCTGCTCGAGCGCACGCCAGGCCGCCTCGCGGCCGACCGCACAGATCTCTGTGAAGTCGGCGGCCGCCTCCGCGGCCTCGATCAGAGCCGCGTCGTCCAGCTCGCGGATAGCCTCCTCACGCCCTTCGATGGCAGGCAGGCGCTTACGGAGCGGACCGAGGTCGACCGTCGTGCCCGGACGCTGCAGGAACTTGCGGAACCGGCTCTTCAGCCGCTGCGACACACCCATGGCGGGCTACGGTACTTGATTTTCCTGAGTGGTTGGTGACGACACCAGCAGGTGGCCACCCGGCGGCTCGCGGCAGCAGAGATCAGTGTCCGAAACTTACTGGTTTGCGCCGCCAGACTCCGCACTCCCGCCGCAGTTCACCAGCCGGTCGGACGTTTGCCCCGGCCCGGCGGCGGGCACCTGGAGACTTCACCATCGAGCCACACCCACGAAGGGGGCGATGTGCCGAGCCAGCTGGTCTGCCGCCCCGAGCAGGACCGTCCGGTGGCGGTGCTGCGCGTTGTCGGCACGCTCGACCTGGTCACCGGCGACGCCCTGCAGCAGGCTGTGCGCCGCAGCCTGGCGAACCAGCCCGAGCAACTTCTCCTCGACGTCGCCGGCATGCAGGTCGCCGACCCGATCGCGCTCACCGCCCTCAGCGCGGTGATCTGCCAGACCGCGGAGTGGCCGGACGTGCCGATCATGCTGTGCGGAGCCGACCGGCTGACCGCGAAGACGATCGCCGACTCCCCCGACTGCGCCCGGGTCAGTCACCTGCCCGACTGCGACGACGCGCTGGCGGAGGCCGGTGCCCACCCGGCATCGACGCCGCCCCAGATCCGGGTGCGGCTGCGGCCGGTGCCGGACGCCTGCCGCCAGGTGCGAAACCTGGTCGCCCAGGCGTGTACGGCGTGGCAGCGCGCCGACCTCACGTCGACCGCGACGCTGATCGCCACCGAGCTGGTCGCCAACGTGGTGCGGCACGCACACACCACGATGGAGTTCACCCTGGGCCTGCGCAACGACCGCCTGAGCATGACCGTCCGCGACGGCAGCCGCCAGCTGCCCAAGCCGGCCGAGCCCGGCCCGACCGACGCGGGCGGGCGCGGACTGCGCCTGGTGCGCGACCTCACCGAGGCATGGGGCGTTCTCCCGGTCACCGACGGCAAGGTGGTCTGGACCCGCCTGGCCGCCGCCGCGGTCTAGCCCGAGCCCACCGGCCAGGCAGCGGTCCCACCAGCCGGCAACAGCGTCAGCCAACAGCGCGCCCACCCGACGCCGACGCACGGCCTCACCCCGGCACGGCGTCACCCGGGCACGGCATCACCGCGCGTCGCGCGACCTCGCGCGGCCTCCGAACCGGCCAGCGCACGGCCTCGCCGGCACGGCCGCATGAGCTCGGCCTGGCCTCGCACAGCCTCCGGACGGCAGCACACGGCTTCACCCACCCAGAGCCCTCCCCCAGCCGGCCCCCACCAGCATGGGCCGAACTCGACGCGGGCTACGGGGAGCCGTCGGTCACGAGGATGAATCGGGCTTCGGTGGCTGGTTGCCCTGGTCTGCGTCCGGGTTTTCCCGGCCGGGTAGTGGGCGGTTGAGCTGGCCCATCTGCGGCGGCTCGAGGCGCGGGCGATTCGACTGCCGAGCCGGTGCGGGCTGGCCGGGAGCCGGCCGACCCGGCGGGTTCGCGGCTGCGGGTTCCCGGTTCAACTGGCCCAAGTTCGGCGGGTCCAACGCTTCCCCGGTTGAACCGCCGGCCGGCGGGAGGCCGAGGCCGCTGGGCGCCGCATTCTGGCCGGCGCCGAGACCGGGGAACCGGCCCGGCTGGTTGCCGAGGCCGGCCGGGGTGGCCGGGCCCAGCTGTGCCGGATCCGGCGGCGGCAGCTGTCCAGCGCCGCCCGATGCGACGCCGCCACGCTGGCCGAGCTGCGCTTGCTCGCCCTGCTGCCCTAGTCCACCTTGCTGACCCAGGCCGCTCTGCAGACCTGGACCACCGTGCTGACCCGGACCACCCTGGAGTCCCGAAACACCCGGCTGATCTGGGCCACCCTGCTGACCCAGACCATCCTGAAGACCCGAAACACCCTGCTGGCTCGCACCAGCGTGCTGGCCGGGCGACTGTGGGAGTGGCCCGGCAGGTTGCCCCAAGCCGGACTGCTGAGCCGGTCCGCCGTGGCCGGGACCACCGTGGAGGCTCGGCTGAGCGGTACCGGGCTGGCCGGTGGCGTATCCCTGAGCCGCATCCGGCTGAGGGAGGCCGGACTGCCGGCCCGGGCCCGTTTGCGGCAGACCGGACGGCGTGGAGGGTGACCGGCCCGGGCCACTCTGATCAGCGTCGCCGGTGTGACCCGGAGCGGATAGCTGTCCGGGGTTCGGCTGGCCGAGACCGTAGCCGCCCTGTCCCGGACCACCCTGCGCCAGGCCGCCCTGCGTCGGACCGGCATGACCCGGGGTATTGGGCTGACCCGGACCGCCGGGCTGGCTCCCGCCGGAATGCCCAAGCCCGCTCGGCCGCGAGACTCCGGCATCCGATTGCCGGCCGGGAGTTGCCGCGCCGGGGTGAGCCTGGCCGAGCCCGCTCGGCGACCCCGTGGGCGCCGAGTCCAGGCCACCCGCCAGGGCTCCGCCTGGCTGACCGGGACTGGCCGGCTGGAGCCCGCCGTGCTGACCACTTTCGGACGGACGGGCCGGATTCGCGGTCACGGAGTGACCGAACACGGGCTGCGGCCGGACGGCCCGCGGCTGGCCGGGCTGCGGCTGGCCGGGTTGGGCCGGTGCCCCAGGCACGTGCCCAGGCTGCAGTTGACCGGGCTGCGGTTGCCCCATCTGTGCGTGGCCTGGCTGCGTGTGACCAGGCTGGGCAAAACCGGACTGATCAGGCCCGGGCTGGGCGGCGCTGGGCTGGGCAAAACCGGACTGGGACGGGCTGGCCTGCCCAGCTCCGGGCTGTCCAGGACCTGCCTGTCCAGGACCTGCCTGTCCATGACCGGGCTGGCCTTGGCCGGGCCGGCCTAGACCAGGCTGCCCGGGACCGGGCTGGCCTAGACCGGGCTGCCCGGGATCCGCCTGCCCATGACGGGGCTCGGCGTGACCAGGCTGGCCTTGACCAGGCTGACCTTGACCAGGCTGGCCTTGACCAGGCTGCCCAGGACCCGCCTGCCCATGACCGGGCTGGGCGTGGCCAGGCTGGCCTTGACCCGACTGGCCTTGACCGGGCCAGCCTTGACCGGGCTGGCCTTGACCGGGCTGGCCTTGACCGGGCTGGCTTTGACCGGGCTGGCTTTGACCGGGCTTCCCAAGATCAGGTTGCCCCGGGCCGGGCTGGGCGTGGCCGGGCGCGGCATAGCCGGGCTGGGCCGGCCCGGGGCCGGCGCCGGGCTGCGCAGGGCCGCTCGGACGCTGCGGGGCGAGCTGTTGCTGGTTCGGCGCGGCGCCGATCGCCGGCTCGGGGCGACCGGGTGCGGACGGCCCGGCGGGCGCCTGAGGTGCGCCGCCGTGGCCCGGCGGGACGGCACGGGGCACGCCGTTGCGCGGTGCGGACGGCGCGAACCGGGGCGCGTCGAGCGGGCGGT
>DASWMR010000516.1:0-7903 GCA_036399635.1 Actinoplanes sp.
GAAGTCCTCGAGGCCGACCAACGCGAGCATCTCGGCCGCCCGGGCCCGGCGCTGCGCCTTCGACGTCCGGCGCAGCTCCAGCGGCAGCTCCACGTTGCGCTGCACGGTCCGCCACTCGAAGAGGCCGGCCTGCTGGAACGCGATGCCGTACTCCTGCTTGCGGCGGGCCGCGCCGGCGTCGAGGCCGGCCACCGTGACCGTGCCGGTGGTCGGCGGGATCAGGTCGGCGATCAGCCGCAGCAGGGTGCTCTTGCCGCAGCCGGACGGCCCGATCAGCGAGACGAACTCGCCCGCGCCGACAGCCAGGTCCACCTCGGACAGTGCGACGACCTCGTCGGCGCGGCCCTGGTTGAACACCTTGGTCACCTTGTCCACGACCACTGCGTCGGTAGTCACAGCGTCACCACCTCCACGTGTCTGCGGTGCCGCATCAGGGGGAGTTCCAGCAGGCTCACGGCGCCCGCGACGAGCAGCCCGAGCAGGGCCGCGCCGAGCATCGCGGTGTAGACCTTGGCGGGATCCGAGGTGGCCTCCCGCGAGTACTCGATGATCAGCCGGCCGATGCCGCCCCGGGTCCCGGTGGAGATCTCGCCGACCACCGCGCCGACCACCGCGGCCGCCCCGGCCAGCCGCATCGCCGGGAACAGGTAGGGCAGCGCCGCGGGAAGGCGGAGCTTGACCAGCGTGCGCCACCAGCCGGCGGCATAGCTGCGCATCAACTCGACGCCACTCTCGGCGGGCGACTGCAGGCCGCGCAGCATGCCCACGGCCACCGGGAAGAACGCCAGATAGGCGGCGATCACCGAGACTGTCGCCCAGGGCGGCATGATGGTGCCGCCCCAGCCGGCGATCAACGGCGCGAGCGCCACCAGCGGCACGGTCTGGCTGAGGATCACGTACGGCAGCAGGCCGCGCTCGGCCAGCCGGAACCGCTGCATCAGAGCCGCCAGCACGAGGCCGAACGCCGCGCCGGCGACGAAGCCCACCACGGTGATGCCGAGCGTGAACGCGCACGCGTGCAGCACCACGATCCAGACCGGCCGGCCGCCGGTGAGCTCCGGGCGGCCGAGCCGCTGCAGCACCGTCGGAAGATGTGGCATGGACAGGTCGTCGGCCCGCGGCAGGAAGCGCACCCCGAACAGCACCGTCCCGTCCGGGCTGCCGACCAGCTTGTAGCCCTCCCACAGCAGCACGAAGACCACCACACCGAGGAGGGCGTACAAGGTCTTTCTCACCCGAGCGCCGGGATTATCTGCTCGCCGTACGCCGTCAGCGTCTCCTCCTTGGCGTCGTGCTGGAGATAGACGGCGAACTGGTCGACGCCGAGATCGCGCAATTCGTGCAGCCGCTTGAGGTGGCTTTGCACCGGCCCGAGGATGCAGAACCGGTCGACCACCTCGTCCGGCACGAAGGTGGCATGGGTGTTCCCGGCCCGCCCGTGCTCGGCGTAGTCGTAGCCCTGGCGCTCCTTGATGTAGTCGGTGAGCACCTGCGGCACCGCGCCGTCCGCGCCGTACCGGGCCACGATGTCGGCCACGTGGTTGCCGACCATGCCGCCGAACCACCGGGTCTGGTCCCGCTGGTGCGCCAGGTCGTCGCCGACGTAGGCCGGCGCGGCCACGCAGAATTTGATCGCCATCGGATCTCGCCCGGCCGCCTCCGCGGAGCGGCGCACCGCCCCGATCATCCAGGCGGCGATGTCCGGGTCGGCGAGCTGCAGGATGTACCCGTCACCCACCTCACCGGTCAGGGCCAGAGCCTTCGGGCCGTACGCGGCGACCCACACTTCCAGTCGACTGTCCGGCGCCCAGCCGAACTGCAACTCCTTACCCCGCAGCGTGACCTTCTCGCCGCTGGCCAGGCCCCGGATCACCTGGACCGCCTCGCGCAGCTGGCCGAGGCTCTGCGGCTGGGCGCCGAGCACGCGCAGCGCCGAGTCGCCCCGGCCGATGCCGCAGACGGTCCGGTTCCCGTACATCTCGTTGAGCGTGGCGAACAGCGACGCGATGACCGTCCAGTCCCGGGTGCCCGGGTTGGTGACCATCGGGCCGACGATCACCCGCTCGGTCTCGTCGAGGATCTTCGAGTAGATGACGAACGGCTCCTGCCAGAGCACGTGCGAGTCGAACGTCCACACGTGGCTGAACCCGGCCGCCTCGGCCTTCTTGGCCAGCTCGACCACGCGCAGCGCGGGCGGATCGTTCTGCAGTACGACGCCAATGTCCATCTCTCTCCCCGCTCAGATCAGGTAGTCGGAGAGAGCGCGCGGGACGTACTTGCCGCGCCCGGCCCGGCCGGTGTATTCGCCGCCCGAGCTGATCACCTCGCCGCGGGACAGCACGGTGTCCACCTTGCCGTCGATCTCCCAGCCTTCCCAGGCGGAATAGTCCATGTTCATGTGGTGCGTCTCCACGCTGATCCGGGTACGCCCGGTGGGGTCGTACACGACGATGTCGGCATCCGAGCCGGGGGCAATTATCCCCTTTTTTGGATACATGCCGAACATCCGGGCCGGCGTAGTGGCGATCGTCTCCACCCAGCGGGCCAGCGACAGCTTGCCGTCGACGACCCCTTGGTAGAGCAGGTCGACGCGGTGCTCCACGCTGCCGATCCCGTTCGGGATCTTGGAGAAGTCGCCGATGCCCATCTCCTTCTGGTCCTTCATGCAGAACGGGCAGTGGTCGGTGGAGACCATGGCGAGGTCGTTGGTGCGCAGACCGCGCCACAGGTCCGCGCGATGGCTCTCCTTCCCGCTGCGCAGCGGAGTGGAGCAGACCCACTTGGCGCCCTCGAAGCCGGGCGCGCCCAGCTGCTCCTCCAGGGTCAGGTAGAGGTACTGCGGGCAGGTCTCGGCGAACACGTTGCGGCCCAGGTCGCGGGCGGCGGCGACCTGTTCCAGCGCCTTGGACGCGGACAGGTGCACGATGTAGAGCGGGCAGTCCGCGGCCACCGCGGCCAGCCAGATCGCCCGGCTGGTCGCCTCCGCCTCGAGCTCCTGGGGGCGAGTCAGGCCGTGGAACACCGGGTCGGTCTCGCCGCGTTCGAGGGCCTGCTTCACCAGGACGTCGATGGCCGGGCCGTTCTCCGCGTGCATCATGATCATGGCGCCGTTGTCCTTGGCCTTCTGCATGGCGCGCAGGATCTGGCCGTCGTCGGAGTAGAACACCCCCGGGTACGCCATGAAGAGCTTGAAGCTGGTGATGCCCTCGCTCGCGACCAGTTGGTCCATCGCCTTGAGCGAGTCGTCGTCCACGCCGCCCAGGATCATGTGGAAGCCGTAGTCGATGTGGCAGTTTCCGGCCGTCTTGGCGTGCCACGCCGCCAGCCCGTCCTGCACGACCTCGCCGTACCGCTGGATAGCGAAGTCGATGATCGTGGTGGTGCCGCCGATCGCCGCCGCCCGGGTGCCGGTGTCGAAGGTGTCGCTGGCCTCGGTGCCGCCGAACGGCATCTGCATGTGCGTGTGCGCGTCGATGGCGCCCGGGATCACGTACTTGCCGGTGGCGTCGATCGTCTCGACGCCCTCCGGGCCGCGGCCGGGTGCGTACAGCGCCGCGATGGTCTCGCCGTCGACGAGCACGTCGGCCGCGCTCGCCCCGGACGGCCCGACGACCGTCCCGCCCTTGATCAGGATGCTCACGACAGCGCCTTCCTTGCCATGGCACCCAGGCCCTCGCCTGCGAGGCCGTTGTCAGGTGCAGCTGGGTGCCGCTCGGTGCAGTCGATCATGGCTTTACCAGCCCCTCATAGCTGTCCGGGCGCCGGTCGCGGAAGAACTGCCAGCGGTCGCGGACGGTGCCGAGCAGGTCGAGGTCGAGGTCGCGGACGATCAGCTCGGCCTTGTGGGTGTCGCCCACGTCGCCGACGAACTTGCCCTCCGGGTCGACGAAGTACGACTGGCCGTAGACGTCATTGTCGCCGAGCTGCTCGACGCCGACCCGGTTGATCGCACCGATGAAGTACTCGTTGGCGACCGCGCTGGCCGGTTGCTCGAGCTGCCACAGGTAGCCGGAGAGGCCACGGCTGGTGGCCGACGGGTTGAACACGATCTTGGCGCCGGCCAGACCCAGGGCGCGCCAGCCCTCGGGGAAGTGCCGGTCGTAGCAGATGTAGACGCCGATCCGGCCGACCGCGGTGTCGAACACCGGGTAGCCCAGGTTGCCCGGCCGGAAGTAGAACTTCTCCCAGAAGCCCTTGACCTGGGGAATGTGGTTCTTTCGGTACTTACCGAGGTAGGAGCCGTCGGCGTCGAGGACGGCCGCGGTGTTGTAGAGGACGCCCTCCTGCTCCTTCTCGTACATCGGCAGGACCATCACCAGGCCCAGCTCCGCGGCGAGGGCCTGGAAGCGCTCGGTGGTCGGGCCGGGGATCGACTCGGCGTACTCGTAGTAGGCGGAGTCCTGCACCTGGCAGAAGTACGGGCCGTAGAACAGCTCCTGGAAGCAGATCACCTTCGCTCCCTGGGCGGCGGCGTCGCGGGCATAGTCCTCGTGCGCCTTGATCATCGACTCTTTGTCGCCCGTCCACGTGGTCTGGACGAGGGCGGCGCGAACGACGTCGGTCATGACTGCTGCCCCTCTCGTTAGCTCTGGTTACCTGACAAGCACACACCAAAAGGCCCTGTGATCGTCTGTCTACTCCCCGTCATAGCAGGTGCGCTAGGTCTTGCCTGTGGCGTTCAGATGCCGTAGGACACTAACGACACACCTTCAGGCGAACAATTGCTCGAACGTTACGACATGTTTCGGGGAGGTAATTTGCTCGCGATCATCACGGGCGCTGTCGAGGACCGCAGTGCGCGGGGCATCGCCGCGGCGGTGAGCCGCCTGGTCACGGCCGGCCAGCTACCGGCCGGCAGCCGGTTGCCCACGGTCCGCGAGGTGGCCCGCGAGCTCGCCGTCAGCCCCACCACGGTGAGCGAGGCGTGGCGCTGCCTGACCCGGGCCGGGGCGATCCGCACCCGGGGCCGCTCCGGCACCTTCGTCGCGGCCGGCGAGGCGGCCCGGCCGGGGTGGCGGTATGCCCAGCTCGGCGGCCCACCGGCCGCGGACTCCCGGGACCTGTCCACCGGCGTACCCGATCATGATCTGTTGCCGGACCTGACCGACGCGCTGAAGCGGATCGGCGACGGCCGCCTGACCGGGAGCTATCTGGACGCGCCGGTCCTACCCGGGCTGGAGGCGGTGCTGCGCGAGCGGTGGCCCTATCCGCCGGAGCTGCTGACCGTGGTGGACGGCGCCCTGGACGCGCTGGACCGGATCATCGGCGCGGTGGTCCGCTTCGGCGACCACGTGGTGGTGGAGAACCCGGCGTTCCCGCCGCTGCTCGACCTGCTGCAGGCGGTCGGCGCCACGGTGACCGGGGTGCCGCTGGACGACGACGGCCCGGTGCCCGGCCCGCTGCGCGAGATGCTCGCCGCCCGGCCCGTGGCGGCCGTCTTCCTGCAGCCGCGGGCGCACAACCCGACAGGCGTCAGCATCGCCCCGGCCCGCGTCGCCGAGCTGGCCGCCGTCCTGCGCGACTTCCCGGATGTGCTGGTCGTCGAGGACGACCACGCCGGCGACATCGCCGCGGCCGCGCCGGTCAGCCTCGGGCGGCACCTGCCGGCGCAGACGGTGCACGTGGCCGGCTTCTCCAAGAGCCACGGCCCCGACCTGCGGCTGGCGGCGATCGGCGGGCCCGCCGCGGTGCTCGACCGGGTGGCCGGCCGGCGGCTGCTGGGCCCCGGCTGGTCGAGCCGACTTCTCCAGGGTGTGCTGCTGCACCTGCTGACCGATCCGGTCGCGGCCAAGCAGGTGGCGGCGGCCCGCGAGGCGTACGCTGCCCGGCGTTCCGCCCTGCTGGGCGCCCTGCACGAACGGGGCGCAAGCGCGACCGCAGCCGACGGGATCAACCTCTGGCTCGCCGTCGACGACCAGCAGAACGCGATGGTGGCCCTGGCCGCGCACGGCATCGCGGTGGCACCCGGCGCGCCGTTCTGCGTCACCCCGCTGGCGACCGACCACGTCCGGGTCACCGCCGGCCTGGTCGCCGACCACGACCCCGCCCTGGCCGACGCCCTGGCCGCGGCCGCCGCCCTGGACAGCCGCGGCAGCGGCGCCCGAGCCCGCCCACACCCCCGCGGCTGGCGCTGACCGCTACCGCTTGCTCTGCTCACCATTACGCACCACCGGCTTGCTCTGCTCACCTATACGCACCACCCCCGGCACCCTCGAAGGAGCGCTCCCATGACCGACGATCTGCTGGCCCGCCACCGGGCGGTGCTGCCGAGCTGGATGCCGATCTACTACGGCGACGACGCCCTCGAGATCGTCTCCGGCTCCGGCCGCCGGGTGACCGGCGCGGACGGCCGCACCTACCTCGATTTCTTCGGTGGCGTGCTGACCAACATGATCGGCTACGACGTCGCCGAGATCGGCGACGCGGTGCGGCGGCAGCTCGCCACCGGCGTGGTGCACACCTCGACGCTCTACCTGATCCGGCAGCAGGTCGAGCTGGCCGAGAAAATCGCCCGCGTCTCCGGCATCCCGGACGCCCG
Organism: Actinoplanes sp.; assembly: GCA_036399635.1. GTDB lineage: Bacteria > Actinomycetota > Actinomycetes > Mycobacteriales > Micromonosporaceae > Actinoplanes. Next base: position 6,539 of record DASWMR010000516.1, read on the forward strand.
GGTCTTCCTGACCAACTCCGGTACCGAGGCGAACGAGACCGCCCTGCTGATGGCGACCAATGTGCGCCGGTCCAACCAGATTCTGGCGATCAAGAACAGCTACCACGGGCGGACGTTCGCCACGATGGCCGTCACCGGGCACCGCAGCTGGTCGTCGAGCTCGCTCAGCCCACTGAACGTCTCCTGGCTCTCCTCGGCCGACCGGCTGCGGGGCCGGATGGCCGGGCTGTCCGCGGGTGACCTCGCCGAGGCCGCGGTCGACGACCTGCGCGAGGTGCTCGCCACGGTGACCGCCGGGGACGTGGCCGCGCTGATCGCCGAGCCGATCCAGGGCGTCGGCGGCTTCGTCGCGGCGCCCGACGGGGTGCTCGGCGCCTACCAGAAGGTACTGGCCGAACACGGCATCCTGCTGATCGCCGACGAGGTGCAGACCGGCTGGGGCCGCACCGGCGAGCACTTCTGGGGCTACCAGGCGCACGGCGTCACGCCCGATCTGATCACCTTCGCCAAGGGCATCGGCAACGGCTACGCCCTCGGCGGGGTGGTCGGCCGGGCCGCGGTGATGAACGCGGTACCGGCGATCAGCTTCTCCACGTTCGGCGGCAACCCGCTGTCCGCGGCGGCCGGCAACGCGGTGCTGGACTACGTGCTCGACCACAACCTGCAGGCGAATGCGGCCCGCACCGGCGCGATTTTGCTGGACGGGCTGCGGGCGCTGAGCCTGGGATGCGTGGGGGAGGTGCGCGGCAAGGGTTTGATGATCGGCGTCGAGCTGGTCCGCGCCGGCACCACCGAGCCGGACCCGGCCGCCACCGTGCGGGCCTTCGACGAGTGCCGGGCCGGCGGCCTGCTGGTCGGCAAGGGCGGCCTCTACGGCAACGTGCTGCGGATGGGGCCGCCGCTGACCCTCACCGACGACGAGGCCCGCGAGGGACTCGCCATCCTGACCGACGCACTGCGAAGAGTGGACGCCGAGGTCCGGGTCGACTGAGAGGCCCGGCGCGGGAGGCAGGGCCGGCGGCGACTACGTAGCGTGATATTCAGCGAAGCCAAGGAATTGATCTGTCGAGTAGCCCGCGGGTCTGCAATTCATGCCGCAACGGGATCTTCTCGTCGATGTACCCGTCCCAGCCGACACCCCAATGATTCGCGGTGTGCGGCGCTTCGCCAAGCAATTGCCGTTGCACCGGTGTGCGATTCTGCCACCATTCACCGACGCGATCGATCGGCATGTCGTCGAGCGGCCGGATCCAGCGGTAGGTGTATCCGATGAAGAGCATCTTGCGGGTCACCGTGCTGGTATTGGGCGACCGGGAGTGCCAGAGCCGCCGGTCGAAGACGAAGCAGTCGCCCGGGTTCGCGGTG
>DASWMR010000517.1:0-5493 GCA_036399635.1 Actinoplanes sp.
CCGTTGCCGGTGTCGAGGTCTAGCAGGCGGGTGGCGCGGCGGAGCAGGGTGCGGGCGCGGTCGGGGAACGACCAGGACGGCTCGGTCCCCCCGGTACGCCCGTCGAGCCAGGCGAATTCCCACCCCGTGGCGCGCTCACCGGCAACGTTGCGCGCCGTGCTCGCGAAGCCCGCCGTGCCGGCAAAATCCGCAAAGCCAGCAGCGCCGGCAAAATCCGCCGAGCCCGCCGTGCCCCCAATGCCCGATGTGCCGCCAAATTCCGCTGAGTTGGAAAACCCCGGTGAGGCCGCAGAGGCATCAAACCCGGCAAACCCGTCGGCGCCGGCAGAGTCGGCAAAACCGACCGGGTCGTCGAAACCGACCGAGTCGTCGAACTGCTGACCGCTGCGCACAGCACGACCGTAGCCATTCTCCCTGTGTAGCGCGGAGCTGTTGTGACACGGCTCAACAACAGTTACGACCCGGAACTCAGGTCAGCGCCCGCTCGATCCGGCGGATGAGCGTCGGGAAGCCGTTACCCATCCCGTGCCACGCGGCCGAATCCGGCTCAAATCCGTCGTGCACGAGGAACAGTCGGGTGCCCGTGCCCTCCGCCTCGAGCCGCCAGGTGATCGTGGTGTCCAGCGACCCCTCGGCGAACGTGTATCGGAGCATCTTCTCCGGCTCTACCTCGAGAATCTCGCACGGCTGGTGTCCCCAGGAGCCCATGTCGAGGGTGAAGCGATGGCCGACGATCGGCTTGATGTCGCCCGCCGCCCACCGTGCGGCGAGCAGATCCGGCTCGGTCAGCGCGCGCCACACGGCGGGCGGCGGGCGGGCAATGAATTGATCACACTCGATACTGCTCAGACTCTTCTCCCTCGACAAGATCGCGTAGCGCGGTCAGCCGCTCCCGCCAATACCACTCGAACGGGTTAAGCCAGTCGCGCACCTCGGTGAGCGGCTCGGCCGCCAGGTGGTAGTAGCGGTGACCCGTCAAGCAATCAGGCGGGCCAAGATCGAAGCGATGGCGCCGGGGGTGTGCCGAAGCGTGGCGGCGCCGACCGACAACTCGACCCGTACGACCGCGGGATCGCCGGTCGCGGGTGCCGACGACCACACCCAGAACCTGTCAGCGTCGGCCAGCCGCCGGGCATTCTGGGCGTACCGCTCGGGCGTCGTGGCGAGCAGCAGATGCATCATCGGCGTCTGCGGCACCCTCGGCACCGGCCGCACGCCGGGCACCTCGACCAGTGCCTCGGCGATGGCGAGCGCGTGCTCCATCCGGGCGGGCATCTCGGCCAGCGCCACCGGCAGTCTGTTCCGGGCCGAGGCGGCCGCCGGCCAGAGGGCGTACAGCGTGCCCCCGAGCCGGTGCCGCCACTCCTTCACCTGGGCGATGTCGGCCGCCGAGCCGGCGACGCAGCAGCCCGGTAGCGCACCGATCCCCTTGTAGAACGAGACGTAGACGGTGTCGAACAACGAAGCGATCTCGGCCGGCGACCGGCCGTAACCGGCCGCCGCCTCCCAGAGCCGGGCTCCGTCCAGATGCGTCGCCGTGCCGCGCTCCCGGGCCCAGCCGACCTGGGCGGTCAGCTCGTCGAACGACGGCAGCTGCCCGCCCAGGTCGCGCTGCGGCAACTCGAGCACCAGGGCCGCGGCCGATTCGGCGACCTTCCTCAGGTCGTCGAGCGTGAGCAGCCGGATCGCGGCGCCCACCTCGCGGCCGACCAGCCCGTGCAACCGGGAGTACGCCTGGTCCTCATTGCGGGCCGGATGGCAGTGCGGGTGCCAGAGCACCGTACGACTGGTGCGCGCGTCGGCATGCACCCGCAGGGTGGCCGCCTGCGCCATGGTGCCGCTGGGCAGGAAGGCCGCGGCCGGCTTATCGAGCAGCTCGGCGATCTGTTGTTCCAGGTCGGCGACGACACCGCCGTGGCCGTAGAGATCAGGCGCTACGCCGGTGCCGATCGTGGCGAGATAGTCCGCCGGCTGGAGCAGGCCGTCGCCGAGGAACGAATCCGTGCAGGCGGCCCGCCGGGCAGCCATCGCGGCAACACTCTCGGACATCGCACCAGTCTGGCAGAGCCGGTCACGGCCGCACTGGCATGAGGATCGACAGGCGCGACTCGTCGCCCGGCACCCGCACGGCCAACGGCCGGATCGGTCCGTCCAGCTCCAGCACCAGCTGCCCGGAGCCCCCGGCGTCCAGCGCCTGCAGCAGGAACTCACGGTTCACCGCGACGACCTCCGCGGCCTCCGTCCACTCGCTCTCGGCGACGAGGCGCACGCTCCCCGCCGGGTCCAACCCCAGGACCGAGACCTCGTACGCCACCCCGTCGTGTTCCCGAGTCGCGACTGGCGCGGCCGCCACCCGGGACCGCAGCGCGGCGGTGTCCACCGTGACCCGCCGCGTGGCCGACCCGTCGCCGAAGCCGTCCAGCAGGCGCCGGTGATCCGGGTAGTCCACGTCGAGCGGCACGCCCTCGACGGTGCGGCCGGCCGAGTCAACCCGCACCGCACCGGCGCTGAGATCGAGCACGACCGGCCCGCTGAGCAGCGGCCGCAGCTCGTCGACGAAGGTCAGCGGCAGCACGTACCGGGCCGGCGGCCCCTCGACAGTGGCCGGTGCGGAGGCGACCGCCATCCGGTAGCGGTCGGTCGTCACCAGCGTCAGCGTGCCGGCGGTGACGTCGAACAGGACGCTTCCGAGCATGGGCAGTTGCGGATCGTGGCCGGCCGCGAAGCGTACGGCCTCGATTGCGCCGGCCAGGGCGGCGCCGCTCAGGGTGAGTCGGGTCATCAGTTGCTCCTCCAGATCGAGCAGGGTGTGGATGCGGAGGAGTTCGCGCTGGGCGTCGGCCAGCCCTTCTTCCAGACGGTGCCGGTGCCGCTCAAGCCGCCGGCGGAGGCTTCCCGGGTCGTCGCGCACCGCCTGCGCGATCTCCGCGACGGGAAAGCCCACCCGGCGCAGCCCGGCGATCAACCGGGCCGCACGCACCTGTTCCTCGGCATACCGGCGGTAGCCGCTCGCCGGGTCCACCTCGGCCGGCACGAGCACGCCCGCGCCGTCGTAGAAGCGCAGGGCGCTGACGCTGAGCCCGCTGGCCCGCGCCACCTCACCGATGCTTCGCATGTCTCCTCGCACTCCCCAGACCCTGGTGCCTCACCCTGGTCGAGGGTCAAATGAGAAGCGCGGCGGCCACCGCGAGCATGATGACGGCGATCAGGCCGTCCAGCACGCGCCAGGCGGCCGGCCGGGCGAGCAGCGGGCCGAGCCGGTGCGCGCCCGCACCGAGCGCGGTGAACCAGACCAGGCTGGCGATCGACGCGCCGATTCCGAAGGTCCAGCGGTGCTGGTGCTGCTGCGCGACCGAGCCGAGCAGCAACACCGTGTCCAGATAGACGTGCGGGTTCAGATAGGTCAGCGCCAGGCAGGTCACAACCGTCGCGCGGAGTGTGGCGGGCGGCCGGTCGGCGGGATTCAGCGCGGTCGGCCGCAGTGCGCGGCGCGCGGCCAGCACGGCGTACGCGATCAGGAAGGCCGCACCCACCCAGCGGATGACGGTGACCGCCCCGGGGTGAGCGGTGACCAGCGCGCCCAGCCCGCCGATGCCGGCCAGGATCAGCGCGAGGTCGGAGAGGGCGCAGACCAGCACGACCACCAGGACGTGCTCCCGGCGCAGGCCCTGGCGCAGGACGAAGGCGTTCTGCGCCCCGATCGCGATGATCAGTGCGGCACCGGCGGCGAAACCGGCGAGCGCGGCGGTGAGGAAGGTCAATTGGCGTGCAGCGCGGCGTTCAGCTCGATGCCGGTGCCCTTACGCGGCCTGGCTTCCAGTGCGCCGGTCACCGAGTTCTGCCAGAAGAGCAGGTTGTCGATCCCGGACAGCTCGCGGGCCTTGACCACCCGGCCGTCGGGCAGGGTCAGCTTCGAGCCGGCGGTGATGTAGACGCCGGCCGCCACCACGCAGTCGTCGCCGAGCGAGATGCCGATCCCGGCGTTCGCCCCGATCAGGCTGCGCTCGCCGATGCGCACCCGGTCTTTCCCGCCGCCGGACAGCGTGCCCATGATGGACGAGCCGCCGCCGATGTCGGACCCGTCGCCGACCACGACGCCCTGCACGATGCGGCCCTCCACCATCGAGACGCCCAGCGTGCCGGCGTTGAAGTTGACGAAGCCCTCGTGCATCACGGTGGTGCCGGCGGCCAGGTGGGCGCCGAGGCGCACCCGGTCGGCGTCGGCGATCCGGACGCCCGTCGGGGTCACGTAGTCGGTCATCCGCGGGAACTTGTCGACGCCGTAGACGGCCAGGTGACGGCCCGCGGCCCGCTCGGCGAAGCGCAGCTCGTCGACCCGGTCGGCCGGGGACGGGCCGGCCGACGTCCAGGCCACGTTCGCCAGGGCACCGAAGATCCCGTCCAGGTTCAGCGAGTTCGGCACCGCGAAGCGGTGCGAGAGCAGATGCAACCGGAGGTACGCGTCGGAGGCGTCCTTGATCGGGTCGGCCAGCGACCCGATCGTGACCAGCACCTCGGCCGTCGACAGGCCCGAGAGGGTGCGCGGCCCGGTCAGCCCGGGTGGCAGGACCGGCGCGTCGGCCGGGAACTCACCCAGGCCGAGGAACCCGGCCGGGAACCAGGTGTCCAGCACCGTGCCGTCGGCGGTGACCGTGGCGAGGCCAATGCCCCAGGCGGGGGAGGTCGAGATCGCAGTTTCCACGCCCGCACACTACTAAAACCGGCCGGGCGACACGGCCGCGCGTGACGAGGATCGTAAGCCCGAGGATCATTCACCCTAGGCCGGTATGGTGCGCCCTATGGCCAACCCGCTTACCCAGGACATCCTTGTCGACCCGGTCGTGCTCACCCGCACGCTGGTCGACATCGAGTCCGTCTCCCGCCACGAGCGGGAGATCGCCGACAGCATCGAGGAGGTCCTCCGCCAGCTGCCGCACCTCAGTGTGGACCGACTCGGCAACACGCTGATGGCCCGGACGGATCTGCGGCGCGAACAGCGGGTCGTGCTCGCCGGGCACCTCGACACCGTGCCGCTGAACGACAACCTTCCGTCGACCGTCGTCGACGACCTCATCTTCGGCTGTGGCTCCGCCGACATGAAATCCGGAGTCGCGCTGGCTCTGCATCTGGCCGCCACGCTGCCCGACCCGGGCTACGACCTCACCTACCTCTTCTACGAGGCCGAGGAGATCGAGTCGCAGTACAACGGGCTGGGCCTGGTCGCCGAGCAGCGGCCGCACTGGCTGCAGGCCGACTTCGCGGTGCTGCTCGAGCCCACCTACGGCGTGGTCGAGGCCGGCTGCCAGGGCACTCTCCGGGCCCGGGTACGCACCCACGGGCGGCGCGCACACACCGCACGGGCGTGGCGCGGAGTGAACGCGATCCACGCGGCGGGCGAGGTGCTACGGCGGCTGGCCGACTACCGGCCGCGCACGGTCACCATCGACGGATGTACATACCGTGAGGGCCTGAACGCGGTCCGGATCACCGGCG
>DASWMR010000518.1:0-3971 GCA_036399635.1 Actinoplanes sp.
GACCGCGAACAGGGCCAGCAGCCGGCCGACCCCGGCCAGGCGCCGCTGCAACGGGGTCAGGCTCGGCGCGGTGACCAGCATCGCCGCGATCCGGCCGAGGGCGCTGGCCGGCCCGGTCGCGGTGACCACGGCCCGGCCACGACCACGCACCACCACGGTGCCCGCCGAGGCGACGTCGCCGGTGGCCTTGTCGACGGGTGCCGACTCCCCGGTCAGCGCGGCCTCGTCGACCAGTAGGGCGACCGACTCCACGACCCGGGCGTCCGCGGGGACAACGTCGCCTTCGGCGAGCACCAGCAGATCCCCGACGACGAGATCCGCCGCCGGGACCTCCCGCTGTACGCCGTCCCGGACGGCTCGCGCGTCCGGCGCGGTCATCGCCGACAGCGCGGTGATCGCGCGCTCCGCCTTGACCTCCTGGATGACACCGACCGCGGTGTTCACGACGATGACGAACAGGATGACCGACGCGTCGGTGAAATCGGCGGTAGCGAGCGTGAATCCGGCAGCGGCCAGCAGCACAAGCACCAAGGGGTCACGCAGCTGTGACACGACCCGCCGCCACAGCGGCGGAGGCCGGCGCGAGGGCAGCACGTTGCCGCCGTCGCGCCGCAACCTCGTCGCGGCCTCCCGGACGGACAGGCCAGTCAGATCCGCCGCAGTCTTCTGCGCCGCTCGATCGGTTCGCTCCGTGGCCAGCTGTAGTTCGGGTGTGCTCATGCCGGCTAAGGCCTCTCCGCTGGAAGGACACTTGTGGTGGACCGTGGCGGCAGATTTGCCCTACCGTGCTCCCCCCGGACCGGCGCGGTGGCAGCGCCCGGCGCGGCCCGCCGGAACAGTGGCCGATAGACGTAGCCCGTGGCCCCGGCCAGCAGCGCGGCCATCATGGCGGACCCGATGACAGTGACGGCAGAGGCGTCCGGGTCGTGCCGGGCGGCCATCGTGACCGCCATACCGGCCACCGACGTGCCGATCAGGGTGTAGGCGCCCAGCAACGCGTAGACCGGTTTGCGGGCCCACGGGCGGCGGCGCAGCGCACCGACGCCGACGACGATCGCCGCCGGCACGACGATGCCCAGGTCCATGAACTTGACTAACCAGAACGCGGTCGGACTCGATAGATACTGCACCGCGCTCGGGTGGTCGCGCATCGCGTCCAGATAGTTCGGCAGATGCAGGCCCACGACGACAAAAGCGGCGATCACCAACAGCAGGACCCCGGCCGTACGATCGACGCCGGCGGAGGTGGCCGGCAGCCGGTCCGCCGCAGTGCTGTGCCACGCGCGTACCGCGATCGTCCCGGCCAGGATGAACACCGCGAGCAGAAGCGGGAAGAACCGTTCCACGTTGCCCGGCAGGTCCAGGTATTCGTTGCCGAGGATCAGCTGGGCGTAGGTGTAGACGACGAACAGCGACGGGGCCGGGGCGAGCACCGCCGCGGCCGGATGACCCCGGATCGCCAGCACCCCGACCGCGACGGTGATCGGCGCGACCACGGTCAGGGCCGCGGCGTCACCGCCGATGATCTGGTTCAGGCTGGTAGCGGAGATGCGGTAGTGAATGACCTCGAGGACGAGCGGGCCCAGGATTGCCACGGCGGCCACCGCCGAACCGAGCGCTATCAGCGCGGCTCCGGGCAGCCCGGTTCTCGTCGTCATCGCGTACCTCCGGCTGGTGGTGATGCCGTGAGTCTGCGCCCGACCGACCGTGCCGGGTCAGGGCCACATGGCCCCCTGTGTCCGGGATTCTCCCCCAAGCCCAGCAGATGCCGGTCCAGGCGGCCGGCGAACGGTGACCGGCCGCTACCCGCCGGGCTCTACAGCCTCATCCTCGGCCTCAACCGGTGGGTGTTGCGGGTCGCCGCCTACACCTCGCTGATGACCGACGCCTACCCGCCGTTCCGGCTGGACACCGGCGGCGCGGATCCGGCCGATCCGATCATCGTCGCTCCACACTGACCATCACCCGCCTTCCACGGCAGGCCCGGCCCGGGCCTGCCACCCCAAGGTGAGGAGCGACGGCATGGAACCAGTGACGGGGCCCCGGCCTGCCCGTGTGGAGCCGGCACCACGGTGACCCAATCCTCAAGAGCAACCTCACCCGCCGGGTGGACTTCGCCCTGTTCATGGTGGACGCCCTCAGCAACGAACACCTGAAACATGGCTCCGCGTCGCGGTGGGGGGTCAGCCCGTCGCGCGGGGACGGCTGGTGACCGCGGAGAGCGGCGTGGCGACGTCCTCCAGCGATTTGCCCTCGGCGTCGATGCCGATCACCGCCTCCACCAGGCCGCCGATCGCCATGACGCCGGCGCCGATCAGGTAGCCGATGAAAAGCTTGTTCGGATCGTCGCCCGCACCGATCAGGGCGCCGTAGAAGACCGGGCCGATCGCGCCGAAGCACTGGGCGAGGGCGAAGAACACCGCGATCGCCTGCGCCCGGATCTCCAGCGGGAAGATCTCGCTGACCGTGAGGTACGCCGAGCTGGCACCCGCCGAGGCGAAGAAGAAGATCACGCTCCAGGCGATCGTCTGGGTCACGACGTTGAGCACGCCCGCCTCGAAGAGGAAGGCGGTGATCGCCAGCAACACGCCGGAGAGCAGGTAGGTCCCGGCGATCATCTTGCGCCGGCCGATGGTGTCGAAGAGCCGGCCGATGGTGAGCGGCCCGATCAGGTTTCCGAGGGCGAAAGCGACAAGGTAGAGCGGTGCGGTCTCCTCCTGCACCCCGTAGAACTTCGTCAAGACGAGCGTGTAGGTGAAGAAGATCGCGTTGTAGAGGAACGACTGGGTGATCATCAGGGTCGCGCCGAGCGTGGAGCGCGCCGGGTACTGCCGAAACAGGACCCGCAGCAAGGAGAGATAGCCGTGCGGCCTGCTCGGCTGGATGTCGATGGCCTTCGATTCGTCCAGCGGCGCCAGCGTCTGGCCGGCCGACTCGGCGGCCCGCTCGATCACCGCGATGTTCTCCTCCGCCTCGGCCTCGCGACCGTGCATGATCAGCCAACGAGGGCTTTCCGGCAGATGCCGCCGCAGGCCCCAGATCGCCACACCGATGGCCGGGCCGATCAGGAAGCCGATCCGCCACGCCCAGTTGAGATCAACGTTGTTGAGCAGGATGTAGGTGCCGAGCGTGCCGATGATGGCGCCGCCCCAATAGGTACCGTTGACGCCGATGTCGACCCGGCCACGGTATTTCGCCGGCATCATCTCGTCGATGGCGGAGTTGATCGCTGCGTATTCGCCGCCGATGCCGGCTCCGGCGATGAATCTCGTGACGTACAGGAAGACGAGTGCGGCGGGCCCGCTGCCCCAGGTCAACGCGGTTAGCGCGTTGCCGACGAGATAGACCGCGAGGGTGACGATGAAGAGGTTCTTGCGACCGAGCGCGTCCGAGAGACGGCCGAAGACGAGCGCGCCGCACACCTCGCCGAGCAGATAGACGGTGGCGATGAGGCCGACCTCGGCCGAGCTCAAGGCCAAGGTCTCCTGCTGCGCCAGGACCGGGCCCACGGCGCTCGCCACGGTGATCTCCAGCCCGTGGAGAACCCAGGCAGTGCCGAGCGCCAAGATGATCCGGGTATGGAACGGTGACCAGCTGAGCCGGTCGATACGAGCCGGAATCAGGCTCCGGATGGCTGCCGATGCCGAGGCCGGCGACCCCACGTCCTGGGCCATTGATGCACCTCCATCTATGCGACGTGCGTGTCGCCATACCCGAGCCATCCTCAGCTATCCTCCACGGCCCCGGCGTTGTTCGGGATTGTCTGTTTGATCATGGTTTGTTAGATGCCGTAGACGGCGAAGGTGTCGGTGGGGTCGGGTAGGTCGCGGCGGGCGTGGGCGATGTTCGCGCGGCCGGCGAGGCGGAAGGTGTTGAGGGCCAGATTCCGGAAGGTGGCCAGGGCTCGTGGGGCTGTACCGGTCCTGAGCTGGGAATCGTCCTCTCGGAAGGTGACGTCCCGGGTCCAATGC
>DASWMR010000519.1:0-3395 GCA_036399635.1 Actinoplanes sp.
GAACATCACCACCCTTCGCAAGATCAGCGAGATCTACGACAAGATCGCGTTCGCCGCGGTGGGGCGGTACAACGAGTTCGAGAGCCTGCGGCGGGCCGGTGTGCGGATGGCCGACATGCTCGGTCTCAGCTACGACCGGCGCGACGTGACCGGGCGTGGGCTGGCGAACGCGTACACCCAGACGCTCGGCGCCATCTTCACCGAGACCCAGAAGCCGTACGAGGTGGAGATCTGCGTCGCCCAGGTGGGTACCTCGCCGGAGACCGACGAGCTGTACCGGATCACCTACGACGGTTCGGTGATGGACGAGCCGGGCTTCATGGCGATGGGCGGCCAGGCCGAGGCGATCTCGACGGTGCTGCGCGAGCGGCACAACGGCAGCGCCGGGCTCACCGAGGCGATGGCCCTCGCGGCCGAGGCGCTGGGCAGCGTCGGCGGCGAGAACGGCCAGCCGCGCAAGCTGTCCGCGAAGCAGGTCGAGGTGGCCGTGCTGGACAGGCGGCGTAAAGGCCGCACGTTCCGCCGGATCAGCGGGGCCGCGCTGACCACGCTGCTCGAGGGCGGCGAGGATGTGCCGGAGAAGGAGCTGGGCGACCTGGACGTCTCGCCGCCGCCCCCCGGCGGCGAGAAGCCGACGGTCTCGGCCGCCGCGGTCGACGCCGAGGGCAACGACAAGCCGGTCGAATCCGAAGAGTCCTGAGCGACAGGGGGCGCGGCGCCGGCCGCGCCCCCTCAGCCCTGCAGCCCGCCGTCAGCTCAGCAGTCGAGGGAGCCACCACTCCAGGTTGTCCCGGTACCACCGCATGGTGTCGTCCAGGCCCGCGTCGAACTCCACCCCGGGCCGCCACCCGAGTTCGCGCCGGATCTTGTCGTCGTCCAGCGCGTGCCGGCGATCCTGGCCCGCGCCGACGCCGTCCCACACCACCCGGCCCGGGTCCGCGACGCACGCGTCCAGCAGCAGCCCGGCCAGGTCGCGGTCGGCGATCTCGGCGGTGCCCGCCACGTGGTAGACGTCGCCCGGGCGGCCGGCCAGCAGCACCAGCGCCACCGCCTGGCAGTGGTCATGCACGTGCAACCAGTCCCGGACCCGCCCGCCGTCACCGGCCATCGACACGGTCCGGCCGGCCAGCAGGTGGGTGAGGATACGCGGGATCGTCTTCTCCGGGTGCTGCCGCGGCCCGTACGTGTCGCTGGCCCGGGTGACCATCACCGGGAGCCCGTGGGTGCGGTGGCAGGCGAGCGCGGCCAGATCGGCGCCGGCCTTGCTCGCCGCGTACCCGGAGGTCGGGTTCAGCGGTGCGTCCTCGGTCACGGCGCCGGCCGGCACCGGGCCGTAGACCCGGGCGGTGGACGCCTGCACGAAGCGGCCCGTGCCGTGCCGCACCGCGGCGTCCAGCAGGAGCTGGGTGCCGCCCACGTTCGTCATGGCGCAGGCGCCGGCCGCGACCACCGAGCGGCCGGTGTCCGACTCGGCGGCGAAGTGCACGACCGCGTCGTGGCCGCGCACCGCCGCGTCGACCACGGCCGCGTCGCAGATGTCGCCGGGCACGAAGCTGAGGCGTTCGCTCTCGGCCACCGAACCCAGACTGGCGAAGCTCCCGGCGTACGTCAGCTTGTCGACGACCGTGACCGACGCGCCCTCCAGGCCCCACAGCCGGTCCGCAAGGACTGCCCGCACGAAGTGCGAGCCGATGAAGCCGGCACCGCCGGTGACCAAGAGATTCATCAGGGGCGGAGTCTATCCGCAGGTGGACGCCGCGCTCCCGGTCTGTGAAGGGAAGCCTTCAGTCCGGTCTAGGGGGGTGCTGGGGTGGTCGGACGGGCTTTGGTCCGGTCTAAGGCGGTGGTGGGGTGGTCGGACGGCTTTAGTCCGATCTAGGGCGGTCGTGGGGTGGTTGGACGGGGTGGCGGAGAATGAGCGAGTGGCGACTGCCAACCGCTCACGAATCCGGCTAGTGTTTCGACATGGAACGGCGAATTTTCGGCCTCGAGACCGAGTACGGAGTCACGTGCACATACCGGGGGCAGCGGCGGCTGTCGCCGGACGAAGTGGCCCGCTACCTGTTCCGCCGAGTGGTGTCCTGGGGACGCAGCAGCAATGTCTTCCTCCGCAACGGTGCCCGCCTCTACCTGGACGTCGGTTCCCATCCTGAGTACGCGACCCCGGAGTGCGACTCGGTCACCGACCTGGTCGCGCACGACCGGGCCGGTGAGCGGATCCTGGAGGGTCTGCTGGTCGACGCCGAGAAGCGGCTGCACGACGAGGGGATCGCCGGTGAGATCTACCTTTTCAAGAACAACACCGACTCGGCCGGCAACTCGTACGGCTGCCACGAGAACTATCTGGTGTCCCGGCACGGCGAGTTCGGCCGGCTCGCCGACGTCCTGATCCCGTTCCTCGTCACCCGCCAGCTGATCTGCGGTGCCGGCAAGGTGCTGCAGACGCCGCGCGGAGCGGTGTTCTGTCTCTCGCAGCGAGCCGAGCACATCTGGGAGGGCGTCTCCAGCGCGACCACCCGGTCGCGGCCGATCATCAACACCCGGGACGAGCCGCACGCGGACGCCGAGCGCTACCGCCGGCTGCATGTGATCGTCGGCGACTCCAACATGAACGAGGTCACCACCCTGCTCAAGGTCGGCAGCGCCGACATCGTGCTGCGGATGATCGAAGCGGGGGTGGTGATGCGCGACCTGACGTTGGAAAACCCGATCCGGGCGATCCGCGAGGTCTCGCACGACACCACCGGCCGTCGTAAGATCCGGCTGGCGAACAACAAAGAGGTCAGCGCGCTCGAGATCCAGCAGGAATACCTGTCGAAGGCTATCGAGTTCGTCGAGCGGCGGGGCAGTGACCCGACCGCGAAGCGGGTCGTCGAGCTGTGGGGCCGGGTGCTGAACGCGATCGAGAGCGGCAACCTCGACACGGTCAGCCGAGAGATCGACTGGGTGTCGAAGTACAAGCTGATCGAGCGCTACCAGGCCAAGCACGAGATCCCGATGAGCCACCCGCGGATCGCCCAGCTCGACCTGGCCTACCACGACGTGCGCCGGGGCCGCGGCCTCTACGCACTGATGGAGAAGCGCAACCAGGTCGACCGCATCTCCAACGACCTTGAGATCTTCGAGGCGAAGGAGACGCCACCGCAGACGACGCGGGCGCGGCTGCGCGGCGAGTTCATCCGGCACGCGCAGGAGAAGCGCCGCGACTTCACCGTCGACTGGGTGCACCTGAAGCTCAACGACCAGGCGCAACGCACCGTTCTCTGCAAGGACCCGTTCCGCGCCTACGACGAGCGGGTGGAACGCCTCATCGCCAGCATGTGACGCGGACGGTAGGCTGGTCGGGTCATGACGACACCAGCGCGTGAGCCCGATCAGCACCCGCCCGGCCAGCA
>DASWMR010000520.1:0-2563 GCA_036399635.1 Actinoplanes sp.
GGATCAGCGACGACCAGCCGAGGACGAGTTCGACGCCGAGGATGACCGCGACGACGACGGCCACGACCGGGCCACGCCGCCACCACGGAGCAGAGCCAGCCGTGGGCGGTGCGGTCTCCTGGTGCACGGCCATCTGAACCATGCTCGCATCCTGCGGCGGCCGGCGCCGCCGATCAGCGAGGGCCGTCGGCGATGCGGGCCTCGGTCGGTGCCAGTGCGGTGGACAGGGTACGGGCGGTGTCGATCAGCGGGACGTGGCTGAACGCCTGCGGGAAGTTGCCGACCAGCCGGCCCGCGTCGGTGTCGTACTCCTCGGAAAGCAGGCCGACGTCGTTGCGCAGGGCGAGCAGCCGGTTGAACGTCTCGCGCGCCTCCTCGTGCCGACCCATCAGCGCGTAGTTGTCGGCGAGCCAGAACGTGCACGCCAGGAACGCGCCCTCGCCCGGCGGCAGGCCGTCCACATCGGTGTCGTGGCGCTGGGTGTAGCGCTGCACGAAGCCGTCCACCAGCAGGTGCTCCTCGATCGCGGCGACCGTGCCGACCACCCGCTCGTCGTCCGCCGGGAGGAAGCCGACCAGCGGCACCATCAGCAGGGCGGCGTCCAATTCGGACGAACCGAAGAACTGGGTGAAGGTGCGGCGCTTGGCGTCGTAGCCCTTCTTCAGGATCTCGGCGCGGATGTCGTCGCGCAGCTTGCGCCACTTCTCCACCGGGCCGGCGAGGTTGAACTCCTCGACCGCCTTCACCGCGCGGTCGGCCGCCACCCAGGCCATCAGCTTGGAGTGCACGAACTGCTTCGGGCCGCCGCGGACCTCCCAGATGCCCTCGTCCGGGTCCTGCCAGTGCTGCTCGACGAACTCCATGAGCTTGACCTGCAGGCCCCAGGCCGGGTCGTCGGCCTTGAGCCCGGCGCGGCGGCCCTGGTGCAACGCGTCCATCACCTCGCCGTAGACGTCCAGCTGGAACTGCTCGGCGGCGGCGTTGCCGATCCGCACCGGGTTGCCGTCGTAGCCGGTCAGCCACGTGGCGATGTACTCGTCGAGGCGGCGCTCGCCGGCCACCCCGTACATGATCTGGAGCTCTGCGGGGTTGCCGGCGATGGCCCGCAGGAGCCATTTCCGCCAGGCCGTCGCCTCGCTCTGGAAGCCGGAGAAGAGCAACGACTGCAGGGTGATGGTGGCGTCGCGCAGCCAGCAGAACCGGTAGTCCCAGTTGCGCACACCGCCCAGCTTCTCGGGCAGGCTGGTGGTGGCCGCTGCGACGATGCCGCCGGTCGGCGCGTAGGTGAGCGCCTTGAGGGTGAGCAGCGAGCGGACCACGGCGTCGCGCCACTCGCCCTCGTAGGTGCAGGCGGAGACCCAGCCCCGCCAGTAGCCCTCGGTGGCGCCCAGCTCCTCGATCGGGTCGATCGGTGCGGGCGGCGGCAGGTGCGAGGGGCGCCAGGTGAGCACGAACGGAGTGCGGTCGCCGGTGCTGACTTCGAAGTCGGCCCGGGTCGACATGTTCTCGCCGTGGGTTTCGACCGGGGTACGCAACCAGACCGCGTCCGGGCCGGCGACCGCCACCAGCGCGTCATGCTCCCGGTAGACCCAGGGCACCACCTGGCCGTAGTCGAAGCGCAGGCGCAACTCCATGATCATCGGCACCGTCCCGCGGACGCCCTCGACGATCCGGACCACGTCGGGTGCCTCACCGCGCGGCGGCATAAAGTCGATCAGCTTGACGACCCCGTCGGCGGTCTCGAACTCGGTCTCCAGCACCAGGGTCTCGTGCCGGTAGCGGCGGCGTACGGTGAGCACCTCGCCGGCCGGGCGGATCGTCCAGTGGCCGTTCTCCGCGGTGCCGAGCAGCGCCGCGAAGATCGCGCCGGAGTCGAACCGGGGCACGCACAGCCAGTCGATCGCCCCGTTGCGACCCACGAGGGCGGCGGTCTGAGTGTCGGCAATGATCGCGTAGTCCTCGATGGGTAGCGCCATGCGGAAAGTCTTACCCGACGCCTCGGCACGCGGAACGCTTTCGTCGGATCGGTTACGGCGCGCCCGACAGCCCGTCCTTGACGGCCGCCAGTAGGTCGGCTTGTGCGGTGTCGCCGGACAACTCCCACGCGAAGGCGCCGCCCAGCCGCTTACTCCCGGCGTACGCCATCTTGGTCTTGATCGTCGCCGGGGTGTCATAGGACCACCACTGCGAACCGCAGTGGGCGTAGGCGGTACCGCCGGCCGAGCCGGTCGGTGGGCAGCGGGCCGCCAGCACCTCGTAGTCCTCGATGCCCTTCTCGTATCTGCCGTCCGCCGGACCGCTCGCCGTGCCGCCCGGCTCGGCGGCGGTGACCCCGGTCCAGCCGCGGCCGTAGAAGCCGATGCCGAGCAGCACCTTGGCCGGCGGGATGCCCAGCCGCAGCATCTCGTCCACGGTGGCCGACGTGGTCGCCGCCTCCCGCGGAATGCCGGGGTAGGCGGTCAGTGGCGAATGTGGCGCGGTCCGCTGGTCGGTCGACTCCACACCGGCGGTGCCGAAGTAGTCGTAGGTCATCGCGCTCAACCAGTTTGCCGATCTCGCCGCG
>DASWMR010000521.1:0-4005 GCA_036399635.1 Actinoplanes sp.
TCAGGTGGCACTCGGGGTTGTTGTGGGTGATCGCGTTGGCGATCGCCTGCAACACCATCGTCTTACCGGCCTTCGGCGGCGAGACGATCAGCGCGCGCTGGCCCTTGCCGATCGGCATGACCAGGTCGATGACCCGGGTGGTGAGGATGTGCGGCTCGGTCTCCAGCCGCAGACGCTCCTGCGGGTAGAGCGGGGTGAGCTTGTAGAACTCCGGCCGCCGCCGGGCCTCGTCCGGCTCCATGCCGTTGATCGTGTCGAGCCGGACCAGCGGGTTGTACTTGTCGCGCCGCTGGTCGCCGCCGCTCTCCCGCGCGGTGGCTCGCACCGCACCGGTCACCGCGTCGCCGCGGCGCAGGCCGTACTTCTTGACCTGGGACATGGAGACGTAGACGTCGTTCGACCCGGACAGGTAGCCGGTGGTGCGCACGAACGCATAGTTGTCGAGCACGTCGAGGATGCCGGCCACCGGGACGAGGACCTCGTCCTCGGTGACGTGCGGCTCGCGACCGCCGTCGCGCTGACCGCCGTCGCGCGGGTTGCCGTCGCGCTGGTTGCCGTCGCGCTGACCGACCTCGTTGCCGTCCCGGTCGCCGCGGCCCCGCCGCCGGTCACGGAAGCGACTGCGACGACTGCGACGACTGCCGTCGTTGTCGTTGTCGTCATCGTCGTGGCTCTGCTCGTTGCCACGCGGGCCGCTCTCGGTGCGCAGACCGCCGTCATTGCGTCCGCCGTTGTCGTTCCGCGGCCCATTGTCGGTGCGCGGCCCATTGTCGGTGCGCGGCCCGTTGTCGTTGCGCGGGCCATTGTCATTGCGCTGCCCGTTGTCGCTGCGCGGGCCACTTTCGTTACGAGAGCCACCCTCGTTGCGCGGGCCACCCTCGTTGCGCTGGCCACGATCTTCCCGCGGGCCTCGGTCGTCCCGCTGGTTGTTGCGCTGGCGGTCACGGCCACGCTCGGGCCGGTCGCCGCGGTCGGGCCGCTCGCCACGATCGGGCCGCTCGCCACGATCCGCGCGGTCGGTGCGCTCCCCAGTCTCGGCCGGAGCCGTAACCGCGGTCGAGGCCTGGACTGGGGCCTGGACCGGCGCCTGGACCGGCGCCGGTGTTTCGGCGACCGAGGCAGAGACGACCGGGGCAGAGGCAACCGGCGCGGAGGCGACCGGCGCAGAGGCGCGCGAGGCAGAGTTGCGCTCGCGACGACGGCCGCCGCCTTCAGCGGCCGGAGCCGCATCAGGCTGCACGACGGCAGTCTGCGGTGCCACAGCCGGAGCCGACGCGGCGACCACTGGGGCCGGCGCGGTCGCGGCCACGACCGCGGTCGGCGCGGTGGCAGCCACAGCCGGCGCGGTGGCAGCCGGGGCGTCCGGGACGGTCGTCGCCGCCGGGACGTCGCGGTTACGCGGGCGCGGCGCGGCGTCGGCCGGCGTGCCGCCGCCCTGCCGCTCGGTGATCGCGGTGATCAGTTCGCCTTTGCGCATCCGGGCAGTGCCGGAGATGCCCAGGGACGCAGCGAGGCTCTGCAGCTCGGGCAGCAGCATCGCAGACAGCCCGGTGCCGCCGCGGCGGCGCTTCGTGGCGGTCGCGGTGGTGCCGGCGCCGGCGTCAGCGACGTCAGAAACACCCGACGTCACGTCGGTGGTGTCGCTCAATGGATTCCTTCCGTCGGAAAAAGCCGAGAATCCGGTCTGCAGCCTGTGGCCGGTGATCTCGGAACCCGCTTCGCACCAGCGGCGCGGGAGTTTGTGCAGCACAGCAACCCGACGGTGTCCCTGCCCGTCTGTCATTGACAGGTAGGTCTCGGCGAGTGCAGCGACCTTGAGACTGCTGCCCGGCGTGTGCCTTGCTGAGAGTTGAGACGGCCGTGGCGGCCAGGAGTCTCGGGGGTGCGCGCCGAACCGCAGAGCTTGCTTCGCGGCTGTGCCTGATCAAAACCTTAGGCTGTGTCTGACCAGAAACTGCTGTGCCTGATCGAAACTTTAGCCTGATCAAAACCTAGCTTGGTCTTGAGCGTAGTCAACTCGTGCGAGCTGCGGCAACAGGGGCCCGCTAGGCGAGTTCCACCATACTCCCTTTGACAAGTGCACCGTCGACATCCACGCCCAACATCTCGACACGCCACTGTGATCCGGCGTGAAAACCGGCCGGGACCTCGGACAATGCCAGCACGGTCGGTCCGGCCCCACTGACCACGGCAGCCACACCCACCGATCGCAGCGAGGCGACCAGCGACGCGGTGCCCGGCATTCCCTCGGCCCGGTAACCCTGATGCAGCCGGTCCTCGGTGGCCGCGAACAGCAGACCGGGATCGGTGGTGAGCGCGTGGGTCAGCAGCGCTGCCCGGCCCGCGTTGAACGAGGCGTCGGCGTGCGGCACGGCGGACGGCAGGGCGGCACGCGCGGTGGCGGTATAACCACGTTCAGTCGGCACAAAGACCGTTGGGCGTACGCCCTCAGCAACCGGCAACCGCACGGCACGCGCCCCCGGGCCTTCGGTCCAGGCGATGGTGAACCCGCCGAACAGACACGGCGCCACGTTGTCCGGGTGGCCCTCCAGCCGGTCGGCGATCCGCAGCGCGGCCTCGGCGTCGATCAGGCGCCGGCCGTCCGCGACCAGCCCGCGCGCCAACTGGATGCCGCCGATGATCGCGGCGGACGACGAGCCCAGCCCACGCGCCTGCGGGATCCGGTTGACGCACTCGACGGACAGCCCGCTCGGCCGCTCGCCCAGCTCGTCGAAGGTGGCCAGCATCGCGTGCACGACCAGGTGCCGCTCGTCGCCGGGCAGCTCACCGGCGCCCTCGCCGCGCACGGTCACCGTATAGCCGGCCGGAGTCACCCGGGCGGACAGGTCGTCGTAGAGGGTGAGCGCCAGCCCCATGGCGTCGAAGCCGGGACCGAGGTTGGCGCTGGTCGCCGGCGTACTGACGAACACCGGCTCGGTGACGAAGGTCAAGCCCATCGCCACATGCTAGGCGTTGATCAAGGGATCCGGACGGTCGCGGTCACGCGGACGGCTGTACGGCGGGGCTCAGCCGCGGGTGGCGAGCCGCCAACCGATGGCATAGGTCAGGGTGACCAGGCCGCAGCCGGCCCGGATCAGGCGGCCGATCAGGGCGGTCAGCACGGCGGCGAAGAGCCGGCGGAAGTCCCGGTTGCCGGTAAGGACCGCGCACGCTGTTGCACGTACGCAGACCCTACCGGGGACTTCCGGCCGGCCCTCCTACCGTGTGATCAGCTGTTCGCCTCGCCCAGACGGCGCGGCTGGAACTGATCGGTGTAGCCGCTCGGCGCCTCGGTGGACGCCGTCTCGCGGGCGCCGCCACTGGTGGCCGACACCGGCTCCTCGGTCGGCTGGTCGGCGGGCTGATCGACCGTCTCCTTGGCGGCCTTGCGAGCCGCCCGCTTGGCCTTCCGCTTCTCCTTGCGGTTCTCCACCATCGTGTAGAGCGTTGGCACCAGCACCAGAGTGAGCAGCGTCGAGCTGACCAGACCGCCGATGACCACAATGGCCAGTGGCTGTGAGATGAAGCCGCCCTCGCCGGTGAGGCCGAGCGCCATCGGCAGCAGCGCGAAGATGGTCGCGATCGCGGTCATCAGGATCGGCCGCAAGCGGTGCCGGCCGCCCTCGATCACCGCCTCCTGCACGCCCATGCCGCCGGCGCGGTAGTGGTTGATCAGATCCATCAGCACGATGGCGTTGGTCACCACGATGCCGACGAGCATCAGGACACCGATCAGGGCCGGTACGCCGAGTGCCGTCCCGGTGATCAGCAGCAGTCCGATCGCGCCGGTCGCCGCGAACGGGATCGACACCAGCAGGATCACCGGCTGGATCAGGCTGCGGAACGTCGCCACCATGATGATGAAGACGATCGCGATGGCCGCCAGCACGGCCAGTCCCAGCTGCTTTTGCGCGTCCGCCTGGTCGGCGCTGGCCCCACCGAGCTCGTAGGAGGCGCCGGGCGGCATGGTGAGCGCGTCCAGCTTCTTGGTCAGCTCCTTGGTGG
>DASWMR010000522.1:0-13284 GCA_036399635.1 Actinoplanes sp.
TGGGCCGGGTTCGGAGCAGTGTCGGCGACACCGACACGATCCTGTTCGTGGGTGCGCGCGGCGTGATTTTCGACGACCAGGGCCGGCTCCTGCTGATCCAGCGCTCCGACAACCACCGCTGGGCCATCCCGGCGGGCGCGATGGAGCTGGGCGAGAGCATGGAGGACTGCGCGATCCGGGAGGTGTGGGAGGAGACCGGGCTGCGGGCCACCTCGCTGACCCCGTTCGCGTTCTACACGGCGAACACGTACACCAACGACTACGGCCACTCGTACCAGCAGATCCTGATGTCGTTCCGGATCCACACCTGGGAAGGCGAGCTGCTGCGCGAGACCGACGAGTCGGTCGACGCCGGCTTCTTCCCGCTGGACGCGCTGCCCGGCCCGCGCTCGACGATCATCGATGAGACCCTCGCCGATCTCGCATCGTTCGAGGCCACCGGTCGACTCGTGCTGAAATAGCGTGGCGACCGGACGCTTCGCCCTCGACCTGACCCCGCTCCGCACCTCCTGCGACTACCGGCTGGTCTTCATCGGCGGCTCGATCTCCGGTTTCGGCTCCTTCATCACCTACGTCACCATCCCGTTCCAGGTAGCCGCGATCACCAACGACCCGCTGATGGTCGGCCTGCTGGGTGTCTGCGAGCTCGCTCCCCTGCTGATCATGGCCTTCGTCGGCGGCGCCCTGGCCGACTACCTGGACCGGCGCCTGCTGGTCCGCGGCGCCGAGTTCGCACTGGCCGCCCTCTGCGGGGTCCTGCTGGTGAACGCGCTCTCCGAGAAGCCGCACCTGTGGTTGCTCTACCTGGTGGCGGCGCTGACCGCCAGCGTCGACGGCCTGCAACGCCCCGCCCTGGAAGCGATGGTGCCGCGCCTGGTCGAGCCCGAGCAGCTGCCTGCGGTGATGTCACTCCAGTCGCTGAGCATGCAGGGCGCCCAGCTCGGCGGCCCGGCCCTGGCGGGCCTCCTCTTGGCGACAGTCGATCTGCAGTGGGTGTACGCCTTCGACCTGCTCACCTTCGCGGTGAGCCTGGTCTGCCTGACCCTGGTGCGGGCCGTGCCACCACCGCCGGCCGCCGACCGCCCGTCGATCCGCGCCGTGGTCACCGGACTGCGCTACGCCCGCTCCCGCCCCGAGCTGCTGGGCACCTACCTGGTCGACATCAACGCGATGTTCTTCGGCATGCCCCAGGCGCTGTACCCGTTCCTGGCCCTGCAGCTGGGCGGCCCACGCGTGCTGGGCCTGCTCTACGCCGCACCCGCGGTGGGCTCGCTGGTGGCGACGCTCGGCTCAGGCTGGACCGCACGGGTCCACCGGCACGGCCTGATGGTGCTGATCGCCGCGGCCTTCTGGGGCGTAGGCATCATCGGCGTGGGCCTCTCCCCCATGCTCTGGCTGACCCTGCTGTGTCTGGCCTTCGCCGGCGCCGCCGACATGATCTCCGGCATCTTCCGCATGATCATCTGGAGCCAGACGATCCCCGACCACCTGCGCGGGCGCCTGGCCGGCATCGAAATGCTCTCCTACACGACTGGCCCGCTGCTCGGCCAGCTACGGTCCGGCCTGATGGCCCGCACCCGCCTCGGCGTAGGCGGCTCGATCTGGGTGGGCGGCGTCCTGTGCGTCGCCGGCACACTGGCCTTGGCGGCGGCCCTGCCTCGCTTCTTCAGCTACGACGGTCGCAACGGCACGTCCCTGAAGAAGGCCGCCGACGAGGCCTGGCAGGAGAGCGCAGCCACCCGCACCTAACCCACCCCAGCCGACCGCCCACCCCTGAAGAGCGACGCGACGCCCAAGCCCGACTCCCCTCTGCTGAGCGCGACGCGACGCCCGACGTGCTCGACTGGGCGCAGCCGGAGGCCTGAGGGGACGCGAGACGGCCGGGCAGCGTGCGACTCCTGGGCGGCGGGGTTGCTCCGGCCGCAGGCCGGGCTAGGCGGGCGTAGCCCGCGAGCCCGGGTGCCACGACGGGTCAGCCCGGCGGCTGGGTGACCGGCTGGTGGGCCGCTGAGCTGTCCGTGCGCCACGGGACTTGGCCACGCTCGTACTGGACGGGGATTTTTGGGCTGGAAGGGGGCCGGATGATGATCGGCTCCTCGATACGGTGGGGGGTCAGCGGCGTGCGTGGGCGAAGCCAGGAAGCGTCGGCGGGGCCGGTCGGGTCGGCGGCCCAGTCTTTGCAGATGCGATCGATGCCGATGGGGTGGATCGTGAGGGTGCCGTCGGCGGCGACGTGCATGCGGAGGAAGCTTTTCGAACCCTCGATGCCCTGGCCGGCGAAGAGCTCGTTCACGTTCACCCCGAAGTAGCTCGCGATCAGCAGGTAGAGCGCGCACAGCTGGGTCGAGACGAAGCCGATCACCGGCCAGTAGATGACCGCGGCGACGACCAGCGGGCCCGGCCAGGGCCAGTCGTGGAACTCCAGGCGCAGCCAGACCCAGGTGCCGCCGATCGCGAGCCCGATCTGGGCGAAGCCGTGCAGCAGGCCGAGCACCCATCGACTGGTGCGCCTGGCGATGGCCGCGCCGGTCGGCTGGGCGAAGAGGACCGTACCGGCCATGATCAGCATGATCATGATGGAGAGCGGGATCGTGAACAGGCGCTGGATGGTGTCGGCCTGGTTGACCGCACCCGCCATGGCCAGCATCGTCAGCGTCTGGATCAGGCCGAGCATGGTGACGAAGCCGGGGTTGCGCGTCGGCACCCGGTGGAACACGCCCCAGCCCAGCTTCCGTGAGGTGGCGGCGTCGGGATAACGCTCGGCCAGCCGGTAGTCGCGGCTGGCGCTCCGGTTGCGGGTCAGCGTCCCGGCCGGCGGC
This sequence comes from Actinoplanes sp., assembly GCA_036399635.1. Classification (GTDB taxonomy): domain Bacteria; phylum Actinomycetota; class Actinomycetes; order Mycobacteriales; family Micromonosporaceae; genus Actinoplanes. The sequence continues at coordinate 2,820 of DASWMR010000522.1, forward strand.
ACGGTGATCTCGTCGGCCAGCTGGTGCGTCCCCAGCAGGTAGGCGCCGCCACCGCCGCAGGTGATCAGGTCGCGCTCGGCGTCGGTGTAGCGCGCGTAGTGGTGCAGATCGCCGGAGACCAGCACCCGGACGTCAGCCCGGGCCGGGACGAGGATCGTGCGGATGAAGTAGTCGATCGCATCGTACGTCTCCGGGTCGTCGGCCGACTTGACCCACTTCGGCGACGGCGTCATCAGGATGACCCGGTCGCCCGGCTGGACGTTCTGTGCGGCGTTCTCGAAGTAGAGCAGCTGAGGATCATCAATGTACGACCCGGACTGCTCGTCGATCGCGAAGACCCACCAGTTGGCGGGCAGTCGGATGGCGAAGTAGGACCGGCGCTGCTGGGTGAGCCAGCCGCCGATGTGGCCGTCCTTGCGCCGGGCGAACAGGCGGATGAAGGCGGTCAGCCCGTCGTACCAGTCATGGTTGCCGGGCAGCGCGAAGAGGGTGGGCCGGCTCCCGGCGACCGGCGGCTCGGGAAGAGCCGCGCGGTACGGCCCCTTCGTCCTGTTCTCGTAGCCGTCGCCCTCGGCCAGCGGATAGACCTGGTCGCCACCCATCAGCAGCAGCCGGCCGCGCGGCAGCGACGTGTCACCGACCTCGAGCCGCGGCTGAGCCAGCAGATAGGCCACCGAATAGGTGGCGTGGAACCCGTCGCCCAGATCGGCCACATAGTCGAGCCAGACCTCCCCACCCTCGGCCGACGAGTGGTCGAACCAGCTGCCGTCCAATGAGTTCTGCAGCTCGCGCTTGTCGAGATAGGCACCGAAGAGCAGCGCCAGCAGGGCGCGCAGACCGGTGCTGAGCAGCAGCAACGGCGCCAGCCACCCGACCGGGCGCTGCGGAACGAAGCCGAGCTCCTGCGGCTCCATGCTGCCCGGCCGGTCGGGCGGGACGGCGGGAGCAGCGTGCTGGAGGGGGTCTTCCGTCACGTCAGGCACAGTAGACCCAGGGTGCGACAAAAGGGTGAGCGGCCGATACCGTACACTGGTTCAGCGTTGCCGCCTTAGCTCAGTCGGCTAGAGCGACGCACTCGTAATGCGTAGGTCGACGGTTCGATTCCGTCAGGCGGCTCAGGATGATGCCCTGACCAGCGGAGACGCGGGTCAGGGCATCGTTTTGTCGATGAAGATTCGAGTCACCCCCAATCTCCACCGCTAGCCGTTGCGTGTACGTATAGGTGTGCGTACAGTTGGGTCGTGCCCAACAAGACCATCTACGTGTCCGACGACGACCTGCCGCTGTTCCAGCGCGCCCAGGAACTCGCCGGCGGCACCCTGTCGGCGGCCATCGCCGCCGCCCTGCGCCGATACGTCGAGGTCGAGGAGGGACGGCAACAGGGGTACGACGATGTCGTCGTGCGCGTAGGGGCCGGGCTCGGTCGCAAACAACGGTTCTCCGGCCTGCTGCTCGCCGAGATGGAGCAGACCGGCAACGAGCGCGACGAGACCTACCGGGTTTACCGCACCCGCACCGAAAAGTACGTCGTCCACGTCGAGCGGTCCGAGGCGCACGTGAACACCGGACCGAGCGGTGAGAAGTACCGCACCGGCTGGCGCGCGTGGGTCGGCGACTGGAGCGCCAACCAGTCCTGGACTCGCATCCCCGCCGACTCCAGCCTGCGCATCGCCGACGACCTCGACGCGCTGCGCGAGATCATCCCAACCGAGCTCTACGAGCTGGTCCTCGACGCCGTCGCAGAACCGACGATCGAGGACCTCGACATCTGATCCACGCCTCACCCACCACGGACGAGCCGCCGCTCGCCCGTCGATCAGACACGCCCCACATCACGGACGACCGACGGCGGCCGCCCGGCGATGCCCCCTGCCCACCGCACAGGAGGCGGAACATGGCAACAGCCAGCCCGACGATCCAGGTCGCCGGATTGCGGAAGTCCTACAAGGATCTACCCGTCCTCAAAGGTGTCGACTTCGAGGTGGCGCGCGGCAGCATCTTCGCGTTGCTCGGATCCAACGGCGCCGGCAAGACCACCGTCGTGCGTATCGCTCTTCATGGACATGAAGAAGCGGCACCTTTCTACCCTTCATCAGCTCGGCGTTCGTCCCCACCGAGACGATGCCCGGCCCGGTGCGGGCCTTCGCCGAGAACCAGCCGGTCACCGCGATCGTCAACGCGATCCGGGCGCTGTTCGAGCGACAGCCGGTCGGCAACGACATCTGGATCGCGCTCGCCTGGTGCGCCGCAATCCTGGTCATCGCCTACGCGTTCGCGATGACCGCCTACCACCGCAAGATTGCCTAAACGGCCAGCCACGTCGTTGCCCCACCAAAGTGCTCACTGCAGCAGTCCGACCCCAAAGGGGCCGCCGCCAGCTTCAGGCGGCTGGTTCGCCTTCACCACACCCGCCGCCCTCGACCACCACCACGGCATCGCCCTGACCATCCGCGCTCTAGCCGGATTTGCCCGGTTTGCTCCATTTCGCTGGTTTGTTGGCGAGCCTCAGCCCCGTGGCGCTGCGCGCCGATGAGGTTGTTGCGGGAAGGGAGAGTCGCAGTGGCCTATCTGCTGGTCGTGGACGATGACGTAGACATGCTCGACCTGGTGGTGCACCGGTTGCGGCCGACGGGCCATGAGGTCCGATCGGCCGTAAGTGCTGCCGTGGCGTTGGCGTTGGTCGAGCAGTTCGGGATGCCCGACGCGGTGATCCTCGACGTTGCGATGCCCGGTACCGGTGGTTTTGAGCTGTTGGAGCAGTTGCGGAGTCGGCAGCCCGGGTTGCCGGCCTTGTTCCTGACCGTGTTGTGGGGTGCGGACGTGGTTGAACGGGTCCGCGCCGTCAATGCCGGTTACGCGGCGAAGCCGTTCAGTGTCGGGCAGTTGCATGCGTCGGTGAGTGTCCTGCTGGCGAAATCAGGCGCTGGTGATGTGCCCGGGGGTCAATCGTGACCGTTGCCGTGTCGCTGTTGCGGACGCTCGGTTTCAGCGGCCTTTATGTGGCGGCCACCTATGCCGGGCGGTTGACGGTCATGGACGACACCAACTTGAGTTTGGTGTGGCCGGCCGCGGGTGTGTCGGCGGTGTGGTTCCTGGCGCAGCGGACGTCGCGGTGGCTGTGGGTTGATGTGCTGGCCCTGTCGGCGGTGACCATGGCGGTGAACACGGCTACCGGCGCACCGGCTCAGCTCGCCGGTTTCTTCGTCGTGGCGAATCTGACCCAGGCGCTGGTGTTCGTGTGTCTGTTCCGTCGATGGTTGCCGCACCTGTGGGGCGGAGGCGGCGACCAGCCGATAGCCCGGCTGCGAGAATTATGGCGGCTGATCGCCATAGCGGTCCTGAGCACCGCCGCCGGCGCGTTGATCGGCCCGACCGGCGTGTGGCTAGTCAACGGCGCCTACTCATGGCCGGCCACGGCGGTCTGGATGACCCGAAATACCGTCAGCATTCTGCTGATCGGGGTGACCGGTATCCGCATCGGGGAAGTGCTGTACCGACAGTTCACCACCGATCGCAGCGACCGTACCGCCGGGCTGCGCCATGCATGGTCGGTGACGCCGGTGCCGCGCCGATGCGAGTACCTGGCCGTCGTGACGCTGTCCGCCGCCGGCTACTACGCCGTTTTCGGTATCAACCACGGGCTGCCGCTGGCGTTCGCCGTGCTGGTGATGACCGTGTGGACAGGCCTGCGGTTGAACACCGCTTTCGTGATCCTGCACGACATCACGTTCGGTTCTACCGCGATCCTGTTCACTCTGCATGGCACCGGTGTGTTCGTCGCCATCGACTCACACGCCACCCGGGCCTTGGTCGTGCAACTTTTCGTCGGGATGATCGCCGTCGTCGGGCTTGCGTTGGCCCTTGGCCGCGACGAACGGGCCACGCTGATCTGTGACCTCACCGCTGAGCGACGCGCAGCCGCCGACCAGGCCACTCTGATGAGCGGCATCGTGGACGCGATGGCCGAGGGCCTCACTGTGACCGACGAACAGGGTCGCATCCTGCTGCGCAACCCCGCTGTCCGGGACCTGATGGGCGGCGTCGTCAGCACAAGCGGACGTCTGGCGGCACCGGGCTACTACGGGCTTTTCCACCCGGACGGATCTCCGTTGACCGACGACGAGGTGCCGCACCGGCGGGCATTGGCCGGTGAAGACGTGCACGGCATGGACGTGGTGGTGCGTAATCCCGGCGTGCCCGACGGGCGCATCCTCAACGTCAGCGCCGTCGCGCTGCCCGGCGACGTCAACGGCACCCGCTGCGCGGTCACCGTCTTCCACGACGTCACCGCCGACCGGCGGCACCGCGACGAACTCGCCTCATTCGCCGGTGTCGTCGCCCACGACCTGCTCAATCCCCTGGCCGCCATCGACGGCTGGGCCACCGTCCTCGCCGAAGCCTGCGACGACGTACCCGATGATCCGCTGGCGTCCACCACGGCGGACGGCGTGACGAGGATCCGCCGCTCGAGCGCCAGAATGCACAACCTCATCAACGGGCTACTGGCCTACACCACCGCCCGCGACGCCACCATCGCCGCCACCGACGTCAACCTCACCGACATCGTGACCGACATCGCCGCCGCCCGCATCGATCAGGCACGTAGCCAGCGCGCCCTGGTGCCGCAGTTCCACGTCGACGAGCTGCACACCGTGCACGCCGACCCCGTCCTGGTACGGCAACTGCTCGACAACCTCATCAGCAACGCCATCAAATACACCGCCCTGCAGGTAACACCCCGCATCCAGATACGCAGTGAAACCGTTGACGGCCTGATCAGCGTCACGGTCACCGACAACGGCATCGGTATCCCCGCCGGGCAGCACCACAGCATCTTCGACAACTTCCACCGCGTCCACACCGACGCCGGCTACACCGGAACCGGCCTCGGTCTGGGCATCTGCCAACGCATCGTGCAACGCCACGGGGGCACCATCACCGCCACCGCGAACCCGGCCGGGCACGGCTCAGCGTTCATCTTCACCCTGCCCGCTAACAGCGCCACCGCGGCGCTGCGATCCTCCAATGCCATACCCACACCTACGGCACCAGCGCGACGCAGCGACGACGACGTGGCCGACCCTACGCTGAACCCGGACACGAGCCACCCGGTTGACGATCAACAGGAATCTGAGCCGGTGCCGGTATCAGCGTCCAGTTCCGGCTTCCATCACACCGCCCGCATCGTGCTGGACTACCTGCACGACCAGATGCCGCTGTCCTTCTGGGCCATCACCCGGGTGGAGAACGGCCGGCAGACATACCTGTACCTCGACGCGGACAACGGCTACGGACTCCGCCAAGGCGGAAGTCACCCTTGGGAGGACAGCTACTGCATTCACATGGCTGCCGGACGCGCCCCCGCCGTAGCCCTCGACGCCCAGAAAGTCCCCGCCTACGCCCACGCCGGCGTCAACACCAGCGTCAACATCGGCGCCTACGTCGGCGCTGCCATCACCGAACCGGACGGCACCCTGTTCGGGGCCATCTGCGGACTCGATCCGCAGACCCGCACTACCGACCCCCGGATGGCAGCCGCCGAACCGACCCTCGCTCTACTCGGGCATCTACTCACCACCGCCCTGGCCGCGGACCGCGCCCGTAACCAGATAACCCACGCGTTGCTCACCGAGCAGGTCAGCGCCGAGACGGACGCTTTGACCGGCCTGCCGAACCGGCGCGCCTGGCAACGCCTACTCGACGAAGCCCGAACCCGCTACGAGCGCCTCGCCGACCCCACCGTGGTAGCCATGCTCGACCTGGACAACCTCAAGACCGTCAACGACATCCAGGGGCACGCCGCCGGCGACGCGTACATCGTCGCTGCCGGTGCCGCGGTACGACGCGCCATCCGGGAAACCGACACCATCGCCCGTCTCGGCGGCGACGAATTCGGGCTCCTGCTGCCCAACTGCACCGAAACGGACGCCGAGATCGTCGCCGCACGCATCCACACCGAACTCGAAACCGCCGGCGTCGCCGGATCCCTCGGATGGGCCTCCATCACCGTGCAACAGGGATTCACCGCAGCCCTCGCGAACGCCGACACCGCCATGTACGCCGCCAAACAACAACGCCGCCAACGCAGATGAACACCATGGTGCCAGCCGGCAGGCCGCCGTTCCACGCATCGAGCAGCGCGCTCGCGCTCGCCTCCCCCGCCCGCAGAGTGGTCCGGCAACCCATCAGTCGATGGTGGGCCGGCTTCGGCCTGCCCATCCGCCGCCTCATTTCTTCACCAGGCTGCGTAGCGTGGACACGACGGCACGTGGTTCGACGAGGACGGGGCGTGCGCGATGACGACGGACCGGGGACCGGGTTGGCTTTCCGAGCGGGAGCTGGCGGCCGAACGCGAGGCGGGTACGCCGTTCGATCTCGCCGATTGTGTGCGTGAGCCGATCCACCGGCTGGGTGGTGTGCAGTCGTACGGTGCGTTGGTGGCGGCGCGGGCCGGGGTCGTCGAGATGGTGAGTGCCAACACGGCCGAGGTGCTCGGGCTGTCCGTCGATGAGCTGATCGGCGCTCCGGTGGCCCTGCTGCTCGGCGACGAGCAGTGCGAGGCGGTGCTGGGACTGGCCGAGGACTGCGTCGGAGCCGCCGAAACGGTGCCCGTCACCGTGGGTGACGAGCGGGATTTCCACGTGACGGTGTACGTGGCCGACGGTTTGGTGGTGCTGGAGTTCGAACCGCTCGGTACCGCGAGCCGGTTATCGTTTTCCCGCACCTACGCCCCCATTCGGCAGGCGCTGACCCGGTTGCAGCGGGCGGGGTCGGTGGCCGAGGCCTGCCGTGCGGCCGTGCGGGAGGTACGGGCGATCACCGGGTACGACCGGGTGGTGGCGTACCGGTTCGACACTGTTGACGGGCCGGGCGAGGTGATCGCCGAAGACGTCGCGGACGATTGGGCGCCTTGGCTGGGCCTGTGGTTTCCGGCCACTGACATTCCTCCGCAGGCCCGCCGGCTGTACGAGCAGAACTGGATCAGGGTCATCGCCGACGTCGATGATCCGGGTGCGGGGCTGCTCCCGGCGGTCCTGCCGGGCGCTGCCGTTCCCCTGGATCTGTCGTTGTCGGTGTTGCGGACGGTGTCGCCGTTCCACCTCGAGTATTTGCGCAACATCGAGGTGACCTCGTCGATGTCGGTGTCGCTGCTCGCCGACGGGCAGCTGTGGGGGCTCATCGCCTGCCACGGCCGGGCGGTCAACCGGCTCAGCCCGGAGCTGCGGGCCGCGTGCGAGTTCTTCGGGGTGGCGCTGTCGCTGCACCTCGCCGCGCTGCGGGAACGCGACGAGACGGCCGCCCGGGAGCAGTCCCGCATCGTCATCGCCCGGCTGATGGAGACCATCGCGGTGGATTTACCTTCCGGCTGGGTGGACGGCCCGGCCGGGCTCGACGGGATCCTGCCCTGCGATGCGGTGGCGATCAAGTTCGGTGGCCGGGTGACAGTGCACGGCTCCGGGGTGGATCCGGCGGCGGTGGCGCAGTTCTGGGCGGCGCTGCCGCCGTTGCGGTCCGGCGAGCTGTGGCAGTCCGACCGAGTTGGTGAGGTCCTCGGACTGACTCCGTGCCCGGGTGGCGTCGACGGGGCACTGGTGCTGCCGTTGGCCGGCGAGGATTGCATCGCTTGGCTGCGTACGGGTAGCGCCACTCAACAGCGCTGGGCGATCGATCCGGATCAACCCGTTGTCGCTGGCCCGAACGGTCGCCGGCTGACCCCGCGCGGGTCGACCGCGGTGTATCTGGCCACGGTCCGGGGCCGCAGCACGCCGTGGTCTACGTCGGACCTGGTGATGGCGGCCGAACTCGGCCGGTCGATCGTCGAGGTGGCGCTGACGCACGCACAGGCCGTGGCGGCTCTCAACGCCGAGCTGGCCCGCAGCAACGTCGACCTCGACTCGTTCGCCCACGCCGCCGGGCACGACCTCAAGGAACCGCTGCGCGGCATCGCCCACACGGCGGCGTTCATCGTCGAGGACGCGGGTTCCGGCCTCGACACGGTCACCGCGCGCCGGCTGACCGCCATCCAACGGCTGGCGACCCGGATGGACGAACTGCTGAACTCGCTGCTGCATTTCTCCCGGCTGGGCCGCACGGATCTGCGGCGCGAGGAGGTCGACCTGCGCGAAGCGGTGGACCAGGCGCTCGAGGTGGCCGGGCCGCGCCTGGCCGAGGAGTCCGTCGAGGTGCACCGGCCGGACGCCGGCGAGGTGACGGTGAACGCGGACCCGCTGCGCCTGGACGAGGTGCTGATCAACCTGCTGGTCAACGCGGCGAAGTACGCCCGCCCCGGCGTGGCCCGTCAGGTCACCGTCGGCGGCGCCCGGGTGACGCCTCCCGGCGGCGCCGAGCAGGTGTCCGCCGTCTACGTCGCCGACAACGGCATCGGCATCCCGGCGCACCTGCGCGACCAGGCGTTCCAGCTGTTCAAGCGGTTGCACGCGCCGGGTGAGCACGGCGGCGGGTCGGGCGCCGGGCTGGCCATCGTGCGGCGCCTCGTCGAGCGGCACGGCGGTCAGGCCTGGGCGGACTCGGTGCCCGGTGGTGGGACCACGGTCTGGCTAACCTTCCCGGTCACCTCATCCGATCCTGTCGCGGGAGCCGTCGCGGCCCTCGACCGCCAGTAGTCGATGGTGCTCCGCAGGACGGTCTGGAACAGGGCGAAGTTGATCGGTTTGTAAATGTAACTGTCCGCCCCGGCGGCGTAGCAGAGGTCCGCCTCGGCCGGCGCGGCGGACGAGGTGAACACCACAATGGTGATCTCGTCGTACGCGCGCACCGCCCGTACCCCGGTGAGGATCGTCAGCCCGCTCTCGCCGGGCATGTTCAAGTCGAGCAGCACCAGGTCGGGCAGGGGTACGGCCGGGTCGGCAAGCCGGGGCAGCACGGCGTCGCCGCGCCGGACGAATTCCAGCCGTACATCCGGGTGTGAACGGCCGATGGCACGCTCGATGGCTTCGACGTCCTCATCGGAGTCCTCCACCACGAGGATCAGTTCGTCACTCACCGGCATCTCCCTCGCCTGCCGCGCGCACACCGAGCACGGCGATGTCGTCGGCGCCGCTGCGCCGGAACTCGACCGCCAGCCGGCACAGCTCCTCGACCAGCACGGCGACGGGTGCCGCGCTCAACCGCACCAGCGCGTCGGCAAGGACCGCGGAGTCCTCGAACATGGCACCGTCGTCGTCACGGGCCTCGGTCAGGCCGTCGGTGAACAGCAGCAGCGTGTCACCGACAGCGAGCCGCAGCCGCGAACGGCCGATCCCGGCCCGGTCGCGGACGCCCAGCAGCAGCCCACCCCCGCCCGGCCGGCTGACCTGGCCCGATGCCCGGACCACCAGCGGTGCGGGATGCCCGGCGGAGGCGAGCCGCACCGCGAGCCCACCGCGCGTCGTGGGGCAGAAGGTGGCGACGGCGGCGCTGACGAACCGCCAGGAACCGTCGCGCCGCAGTGCCGCGTTGAGCAGCGACAGTGCGCGTTCGCCCGACGCGCCGTCGCGCAGCAGAGTGCCCAGGGTGTGTCGGGCCATGCCGGTCAGCGCTGCCGCGGCCACCCCGCGGCCGCAGACGTCGCCGATCATCGCCGCGCCGCCAGTGCCGTGCGGCACGATGTCGTAGAAGTCGCCGCCGACCTCGAGGATCTGGTCTCCGACCGCGTAGGCGGCTGCCGTCCGTACCCCGTCGAGTTCCGGCAGGCCGGTCGGCAGCAGGTGACTCTGCAGGGTCATCACATCCCGGCGGCGCTGCTCGTACAGCTCGGCGTTGTCGATGGCCAGCGCGGCCCGCCGGGTGAGGTCCTCCAGCAACGCCGGGTCCGGCAGCCGATCGACCGCCCGGTCGAACAAGAACACCAGCACCCCGAGCACGCGGCCACGGGCTCGCAGCACGGTCGTGGCCAGGGCCTGCGCGCCGAGCGCCAGCCGGGCGGACGGGCCGAGCTCCCGGGCTGCACCGCGCGGCGTGCCCGGCGGTTCGACCGTCGCCTGGGCGACCAGGGCGCGGAGCCACTGCGGGTCGCGGCTGGGTTGGTCCACCGGCAGCTGCTGGCGCGCGTCGACGTGCACACCGGTCATCAGCCGCACGCCGTCGCCGTGCCCGAGGTAGACCAGGCAACCCTCGGCGATTGCCGGCACGACCATCCGGGCGACCCGTCGCAGCGTCTGGGTGACGTCGAGCTCCGCGTCCATCTGCAGGGAAGCCTCCGCCAGTAACGCGTCCCGGTTGCGGGTCTCCTCGCCCAGGCCTTGCCCAGCGAGGCGTTCGCCCGCCGTGCGGGCGACGTCGAGCACCTGCGCGAAAGAGTCCCCGGGGCTTGGGTCGCCGCCGCCGGCTATGGCGACGAGCAAGTGCACGGTCCCGCCGCCCGGCCGGGCGAAGCCACCGATGACCAGAATCGACGACTCACTGCCTGTGGTCGCCGCGGCGAGGGCGGTCAGTTCCGGTACGTCGCTGATCAGATCGAGCATCA
>DASWMR010000523.1:0-4306 GCA_036399635.1 Actinoplanes sp.
TTGTCGATCTGGGTGACCGGGCGGCCGGTCAGGTCCAGGACGTCCTCGTTGGTGAGCAGCGTGCACGGGTCGGGCAGGTCGCCGGAGGTCTTCACCGGGCCCAGCCCGCTGGTCGCCGGTGCGGAGCCGGCCGGGCCGCTGGGCACGGCGGAGGCGACCGGGCTGGCCTTGCCGGCCGCGCCGGCGGTGTTGCCCGGTTCGGAGTCGGAGTCGGAGCCGCAACCGCTGAGGGCGAGGACGGTGACGGCCGCGAGTGCGGAGAGGCAGCGCTTCAAGGTTTCTTCTCCCTAATGGACGCCCGGGGGATGTGCGGTACCAGGTTCCGGGCCGTCGCCGGCAGCGCCAAATCTCGGACGACGCGCCGACCCGGAAGCGGGAGAGTTTCAGCCGTTAGGGAGACGGCCGCTGATTTCTCACGTTCTTCTCAGGTGCGGAGCAGGCTCAGGACCAGAGCCAGCGGGGGCCAATCGGCCCGGCCGCGGCGGGTGACCGCGTACGCCCTCAGGTCCACCACCGGTTCACTCAGCGCCAGCAGCTCGACGCCGGGGCGGGTCGGCAGGCCGGCCGGCAGCAGCCCGACGCCGAGGCCCGCGACGATCAGCTCCTGGACGAGGTCAAGATGGTCGCAGCGGTGCACGATCCGCGGTTCGAAGCCGGCGAGGGCGGTCAGCGTGCGGACCACCTCCTCGTCCGCGGTGTTGCGCGAGTTGACAATCCAGTCCCGGTGCCAGGCGTCGGCGGTGGCCATCCCGGCCGGCACGCCCAGGCTCCACGGCGCGGTCCACAGCCGGCGCGCGGCGAACCGGCTCGGGAACCGGGCCGGGGCGAGGTTGTAGTCGTAGGTCAGGGCCAGGTCGACATCGTCGGTGTCGAGCAGGGCGAACGCCTCGGCCGGCTCGTGCTCGTGGATCAGCAGGCGCACGTCGCGGTGGCGCTCCGACAGCAGCGCCTGAACCGGCAGCAGCGACCGGCCGATCGCCGTGGCGAAGCCGGCGACCCGCACCGAGCCGGCCGGTTGCGCAGCCGGATCCAGATCGAGCCGGGCCGCTTCGACCGCGGCCAGGATCGTCACCCCGTGCTCGGCGAGCCGCCGCCCGGCCGGGGTGAGCCGCACCCGGCGGCCCTGCGGCTCGACCAGCGCCGCACCGACATCCCGGGCCAGGATGGCGAGCTGCTGCGACACGGCCGAGGTGGTGAGCCCCATCTCCTCGGCGACCTCGCGCATCGAGCCCAGACGAGCCAGTTCGACGAGTAACCGCAGGCGGCGCGTGTCCATCCATCGATTATCCGTGATTCCTAAACAATATCTCCACTATTAGCACGTGGACGCGAACAATCTCTGCACGTGTACTGGACGGCATGAGCACCCGTACCGGAACCTCGATGGCCGTGGCAGCGATGGCGACCGTGCAGATCGGCATCGCCGGTGCCGTCGGCCTGATCGACGAGCTCGGCGCCACCGGCGCGGCCTGGCTGCGCCTCGCCGCCGGCGGGCTGCTGTTGGCGCTGCTCGTCCGGCCCCGTCTCCGCTCGTTCACCGCGGCGCAACTGCGCACGGCCGCGCTGCTCGGGCTGGCCACCGCCGGCACCACGATCCTGTTCATGGTGGCGGCCGGCCGGTTGCCGCTGGGCACCGCCAGCGCGATCGAGTTCCTCGGCCCGCTCGGGGTGGCCGCCGCCCGGTCCCGGCGCCGGTCCGCCGCGTGGCCGCTGCTGGCCGCGGCCGGCGTGCTGCTGCTGACCACCCCGTGGCGCGGCGGCACCGACCTCGTCGGGGTGGCCTACGCGCTTGCCGCCGCGGCCTGCTGGGCCGCCTACATCGTGCTGACCCAGCGGGTCGGCGACGAGATGGCCGGCCTGCAGGGGCTGGCCGTGTCAATGCCGGTGGCCGCGGTGGCCGCCACGCTGACCGTGCCGCCGACGACATTCGGCCGGCTCACCCCGGGCGATCTCCTGCTGGGCGCCGGACTGGGGTTGCTGCTCGTGGTGGCGTACGGCCTGGAGATGCACGCCCTGCGCCGGCTGACCACCGCGGCCTTCGGCACCCTGATGGCCCTCGAGCCGGCGATCGCGCTGGTGATCGGTGCGGTCGCGCTGCACCAGATCCCGGACCTGGCCGGGGCCGTCGGCGTCGCCCTGGTGGTGACCGCCGGGGTCGGCGCGATCCGCTCCGGCGCCCGGCCGGCCCCCGCACACCAGGCCGAGCCCTTGCTCTGCTCACCTATACGTACCGGCTGAGTCCCTTGCTCTAGTCCGGAAGAAACCTGCCCAGCCACCGGCTTGCGGGTGAGTCCTTGCAGCTGCTGGCCATGGTCGACCCGGTCGACGAAACCTACCGGCGCACCGTGATCCGGCAGCTGAACATCGGCGAGTACCGATGTCGCTTGAGGCCAGGACGTTGCTGGATCTTGCGGGGAGCCCGCGCTGCTAATCGAGCGGCGTATCCTTCGCCCGTGGGACTGCGGTTCGAGACGCGCCGGTCCGACTCGCCGTGGGTCGACACCGTGTGGACATGCACCAGCGAGCAGGTCACTACGATGACGTCCGTCGCAGGGGTGCGTTGCGGCCTGGTGTTCTGGGAGCAGGCTGGCCAGGCGTACGCGGGCATCACCGGTCCCGAGACCCGGACCGGCACGGCGCCGGTGCCGGTGGGCGCGACCTTTACGGGCATCGAGTTCGCCGTGGGCATATCGCTGCGGGCCGTGCCCACGTCGGCGCTGGTCGACGGCGGCATCGGGCTCCCCGGCACCACGCGTCGGACGTTCCGGCTGGATGGCGCGCGTTGGGAGACACCCGGCCCAGACGATGCCGAGGCGCTGGTCGAAAGTCTCGTCCGAGCCGGGATCGTGGTCCGTGACCGGCTAGTCGCCGAGGTGCTGCGGGGGCACCGCCCGGCCGTTTCGGGGCGCACAGTCGAACGCCGGTTCCGCGCCGCGACGGGACTGACGCGGGGCGCGGTCCGGCAGATCGAGCGGGCCCGCACAGCGGCGCAGCTGCTGGCTGCCGGCGACCCGACCGCCGACGTCGTTGCCAAGCTCGACTACTTCGACGAGCCGCACCTGGCCCGGGCACTGCGCTCCTACGTCGGACGCACCGTCAGGCAGCTGCGCGAAGGCGCCGGCGGCGCGATCGCCCTCGATCTGGATCTTGGTCCGGATCAACGCTTGACGTCATAGATCAGCTTCAGGATCCCGTTCGAGTAGCTCTCTGACTCCCGCAGCGTCAGCATGTGCTTGTCCCGGTCTGCCCGGCCGAACAGGCTCTTGCCGACACCGAGCAGCACGGGGAAGACGAGCAGGTTGTACTGGTCGATCAGGCCGGCGTCCGAGAGCCGCCGGGCCAGCTCCGCGCTCCCATGGATGAAGATCGCACCGCCCTCGCCCTGCTTGAGTGCGGCGACGTCTTCGGTCGAGCGCAGGATCGTCGTCGGCCCCCACCCGTCGACGAGGGCATCGTCAGGCAGCGTGCTCGACACCACGTACTTGGGCAGCAGCTTGTAGCCGGCGTGGTCCTCCGAGCCGGGCCAGACCGGCGCGAACGCCTCGTAGCTGCGGCGGCCGAACATCAGCGCCGTCGTGTCGGTGAGTTCCTCGCCTTTCAGCGACCAGGCTTCTGGGACGAACTCCAAGTCCTTGACCACCCACCCGCCGCTGCGGTGTCCCTCTCCCGGCCCGCCGCCGGGCGAATCCACGACGCCGTCGAGCGACATGAAACCGGTGTAGACCAGGTCACGCATGTGTGCTGTCTCCTCATGCTCGGGCGGGTTGCCGGGTCCACGCTAGATCGCGGCCGCAGCGGCCGTCTTGGACGGAAGCGACAGCGAGTCCGAAAGCGTTGAGGACGCCGTCGACGTCGCGCAGGCAGGCCGGTTCACCGGGACCTGCCTCTCGATGCCGCGGTAGATGCGGACACGGTAGGGGGTCAGGCCTCGCCCGCGAGCTCTACCAACACATCACCGCAAACAATCTTCAACTTGCCGCTTGACATCCATAGCAGCATTCGGCCGAGCATGTGGAGCCTGGCTGAGGCCTTGATCTTCGCGGCGCATGCCGGTGCCGGCCTGATCGCGCGGTTCCGCCTCGGGCGCGTCCCAGCCCGCCCTAGCCTGAATTTACTCAGCCGGGATCGCTGCCCGGGCCGCGGACCAGGTCTGGACAGGTGATCGACGATGCGGCGTTGGCGGATCGGGACCCGGGTCGTCATGCTCGCCGGGTTCGGCGTTCTCGTCTCGGCGATCCTTGTCGCGGTCGCCGTGTCCGGTTTTCAGACCCAGCGCACGGCGAGCGAACAGGCCCGCCAGGCGATG